>NZ_JBEPFC010000015.1:0-88772 GCF_040301705.1 Streptomyces sp. NPDC000151
ATCCGCCACCGCACCCAGGGGGCCGGCCGCGCCCGCGAGCGCGGCGGCCGGGTTGACGGCGCCGGAGAGGGCGCCCAGCGCGTTCCCGGGCAGCCCGGCCAGGGTCTGTACGGGGTTGTCGGAGTCGGACTTCTTTCCCGGCCGGTTGAGGATGTCGTCGAACGCCTGCTTGCCGCTGTCGGCCATATCGCCCGCCAGGTCCTTGAAGATGTCCTGCATGTTCTTGTTGCTCGACATGAGCGGAGTTCCTTTCGTTCGTGATGCCGCGTGATCGTGCACGGCGCTGCGCCACCGTGCACACAGGGATTTCTGTCCGGAGCGGGATTTCGGTCCGGAGCGCAGGGTTATCGCGAAAAGTCATGTCGCCCGGCCTTCCAGGGCCTTCGCGCAGGCCGTTCGAAGCCGCGCGCGCCCTCTGGTGAAAGCGCCTTCCGCAGCCTTGATGGAGATGTTGTGCCGCCGGGCGAATTCCGCCGTGGAGATACCGGCGGCGCGCGCGAGTATTACCTCCTGCTCCCGGCCGCGCAGCTGGCGGACCTGCGCCAGCAGCCATCTGCCGAAGTCCTCGTCACAGACGTCCTCCTCGGTCGTCCAGGGCTCGTCCAGGATGGCCGCACGCTGCAGCAGGCGCCTGCGGCGCTCCACGTCCCGGTAGAAGTCGATGCAGAGGCGGAGCGCGACGGATGTCAGAAAGGGGCCCAGCCGATTTCTGTCCAATGCGGAGTGGGCCGCCGCGCGCGCCATGGTCTCTTGTACGCAGTCCTCGGCGTCCTGGGCACTCGGCAGTCTTCGGCGAACCAATCGCATAAGACGGTCCCGATGCTGCAAAAGCTCTTCCCAGGAGCACGCGGAGAGTGATTGGCCAGCGGTATTTTGCGCCATGGGAATCGTGGCCCATTACCTCTCGGTCAAACAGGGGAAACCACGGTCGAATTTCCTTTTCTCGGCCGTATGGATTTCCTACCCGAGGCGCCGGGGCGACAAACCGGAACTTCTCTCTTCCGCATGAGCAGGAATGATTTTTCATTCACCGTCCGATTTTCTGACACTCATGCGGGCGCCACCTGGGGCGACCTGGAGCGGTACTGTCAGCTTGGCATATGAACTCCCTTCCGGTATTCGCAGGAAATGGTCAGTTGCGCGGCTCGGGCGCCGAGCGCGGAGCCGGCCGCCGCGTCCAGTCGCGGTTCCAGTTGAACCACATGTCCCGTACGGTCTGGTGCACTTGGGAGGTGCTGCGCAGCAATTCGGTGGTGTAGCTCTGCACCGCCTCCTTGCCCACGAGCCGTGCGCCGCCGGTGAAGTACTTGCCCCGTACGTGCCGCGGCGAGCGGAATTTGCCCCACAGCAGGATTTTCATCAGGGGCCAGAGAGTGAACACGCCGGCCGGGCAGCGGTCTTCGGGGTCGAGGGTGCCCCACACGGCGGGGCACAGCCCGCTTTCCCGCAGCAGTTCATAAATGCGCGCAATGGCCTCGTCCTTCGTCAGCTCGCCCGCGCGGTACGCCAGTACGGCGTCGCGCGAGTGCTGGAAGAGCTGCTCGACCCATGGATTGTCGACGCCCTGGAGCCCCCGGTAGGGCGCCTTCTCCAGCGCGTCGAAGACCCCCTGATCGTGGGTCTTCTCGAAGGCCACGGCGGTCTGGTTCTGGGCGTTCGTGCCGTAGAGCGTGGTGATGGTCCAGACGCGGTTCCAGGCGTTCCACAGCTCGAAGTCGTCGAAGGACACGTAGCTGCAGGACACCAGATCGTCGTAGAAGCGGAACATCCGCTTGGTCCACTCCTGGAGATACGCGAACCGGGCGGTGTCGAAGTCGTCCTGCCGCACCGCCTCGATGAGCCGGTGCCCCAGTGCGTTGAGCGCCATCACCGTGACCGCGAGCCCGCTGGAGAAGAGCGGGTCGATGAAATCGCTGGCGTGCGGCAGCAGGCACCAGCGGTCGCCGACCACCTCCTGCGAGGAGAATTGCGTACGGTCGGTGGAGACGTACGGCCGCACGGCACGGGCGTGCTCGAACTGCCGTGCCACGCTCGGGAATCGCCGGACGTGCCGCCAGAATTCCTCCTCCGCCGACAGGCCGTCGGGCCGCGGATACCGGTCCAGATCGAGATTGATGCCGACACTGCACAGCTCGCTCGTGCTCGACGCGTGGTTGTCGAAGGGGATGACCCAGATCCAGCCGCCCTCGAAGAGGTGGTGGAGCGTGCCCTCGCTGAACGGACTGGGCATCTCGTGCTGTTCACGCGCGGGCGCCACGATGTCAAAAGGACGCACGTTCACCATGTGCGTGAAGATCGTGCGCGACTGGGTGCGGTACGGCGGCTCCTGCCGCAGCCCGAGGCGTTCGGGGAGAACGGCCCGCATGCCGCCGGCGTCGACCACGTACGACGCCTGGAAGTCGCCCCTTTCCCGGGTGACGATGGTGGCGCCGCCGTCGTCGAACTTCACGTCGTCGACGACGGTGTGGGTGTAGGCGGTCGCGCCGTAGGAAACGGCGACGTGGAACATGTAGGCGTCCACGTCCTGCCGGAAGTAGTGCGAGTCGGGCCCGAGCGGCGGCCCCCATGTCGGGTATTGCGTGCATTCCTTGGGCCGGGTGGGCTCGCCTTCGCGGTGGTAGACGAAGCTGAAATTGCGCTTGACGCCACAGTTCGACGAAACGTGGTGCCGCAGCGCTCCATTGGTCGCCAGATGTTCGATCTCCGGGACGTCATAGCGGCGCGCCAGGACGCGCAGCCCGAATGTGGTCTCCGGCACCGTGGACTCGCCGATGGCGAACCGCGGGTGGCCGCTTCCTTCCAGCAGCAGTACGCGTACGCCGTGGCGGGCGAGGATCGCCGCCAGCATCGTCCCGCCGATGCCGCCCCCCACAATGCCGACATCAAACACACGCTGGTCTTCCTGCATCTTCACGGTCCTTTCGGGACGGGGAAACGAGTGGTACGTCCGGCATTCAGCGGGCAGCGCCCGAAGGGGCCGGCAGCACCCGGCGCAGCCCGCAGGTGGCCACCCGGGCGGAGAAGGAGACGGCGAACCAGGGGGTCGGCGCCAGTTCGGCCAGTCGCCGCCGTTCGCCCGGCAGCCGGCGGCAGCCCCGCCCGGTGACGTCCAGCCAGGCCCCGAAGTGCAGCAACAGCGCCTCGGGGCCGGCGTCCCGAGCGGGGAACGGCCGCATGTGCCGGCGCACCGCGCCGGTCAGGGCCCGGCGCCGCGCGTCCGCCACCTCGTGCTCGGCGAGGAAGCGGTCGAGCAGCGCCGCCGAACGGGCCGGGAATCCACCGCGCACCCGCGGCGCACTCCCGGTCAGCCCGGCGTCGTGGAACGCCGCGGCGGCGAGCAGCCCCACGCGGTCGTACCCGGTCCCCCGGGCCGACGCGTACGCGTCGGCCAGCAGGAACGTCCGCAACGAGTGCAGCGCGAGGCGGGGCGGCAGGAGCCGGTGCAGTTCCCTCAGCGCCTCGTCCACGAGGGGCTGCTCGCGCAGCTTCGCCAGGGCCGGCTGTGCGAGCAGCGGGCGCCACGCGTCCGGAAAGACCTCCTGCGGAACCCCCATTGCCCCTGTCCCCCTCGCCTGTCCACCGCGCCGGTCGCCGGTCTCATCTCTCCTTACGCTCCGGGTTCCGGCGACCCTGTCGGCACGCCAAGGCGTATCCCCAATAGGTGTGAACGTGACGGGGCTCCGCTTTTCCCGCGCCGTAATCCCCCGTAAAAGACTCCACCGGCGGACCTCACCGTGCGGGACGGCCGAAGGGAGAACCCGTGATCGCCGTGCTGAATGTCCACGAACGCTCGCTCCCCGCTCCGCCGGAGGCCGTCGGCGCTCTGCTCGACTCCCTCGGCAGCGAGAACGACCGGCTCTGGCCGCCGGATTGGCCTCCCGTACGTTTCGCCGGCCCGCTGGCCGTCGGAGTACGGGGCGGTCACGGCCCTGTCCGGTACGTGGTGAGCCATTACGTGCCGGGCCGATGGGTGCGTTTCGCCTTCACCGGGCCTAAGGACTTTCACGGCTTCCACGAATTCAGCGTCGAGCCGCACGGCCGGGGCCGCACGGTCCTGCGCAACACCCTGGTCCTCCGTCCCCGCGGAATCCGCTGGCTCGGCTGGCCGCTGTTCTTCCGGCCCCTGCACGACGCGGCGTTCGAGCACTGCCTGGACTGCGCCGAGCGTGCACTCACCGGCCGGGTGGCCCGCCCGGTCAGGTGGAGTCCGTACGTACGACTGCTGCGTGCCGCGGCCGCGCGATATGCGACGACACCGGCACCGGCACCGGCACCGGCACCGGCACCGGCACCGACATCACGGAAATCCGCAGGCTCCTTCCTGCGGGAAAGGAATTCGCCATGATTTTCCCGGATCCGAATCGGAAAATCCCCGGGCTCAACACGGACGACGTCACAACGGACCTCACCGAGGCCCCGCACCGCGTGAGCGGACTCGCGCAGGCCGCCGAGGGGCAGCTCATCGCCACCGTCGACGTAAAAGCGGGTGAGGACGACTGGGACCTCCCGCTGACCGAGGAACACCCCCGCCCGGTGGTGCTCGTACACGGCACCTTCGGCAACCGCGGCTACACCTGGACGAAGGCCGCCCCGCTGCTGCGGCAGAACGGCTACCGGATCTTCCGCCCGGATTACGGCCAGCACCTCAACCCGGTGCTCTTCGGGCTCGGCGACATCAAGGAATCCGCCAAACAGCTCGGGAAATTCGTCGACGAGGTTCTGCAGCGCACCGGCGCACAACAGGTGGACATGGTCGGCTTCTCGCAGGGCGGCATGATGCCGCGCTACTACCTGAGCGCACTCGGTGGCGCGCCCAAGGTGCACAACTTCGTCGGGCTCTCCCCCAGCAACCACGGCATCACGGCCCAGGGCCTGATGAATCTCGCCCGCCAGATCCCGGGCGCGAAGGAACTGGTCGAGCAGGGCGCCGTCCAAGTGACCGTGCCCGCCTGGCCGCAGCTCCAGAAGGACCACCCGTTCCAGCGGGAGCTCGCCGACCTGGGCGAGACCGCGGAGGGCGTGCGCTACACGGTCATCGCCACCAAGTACGACGACGTGGTCACCCCGTACACCTCCTGTGCGCTCGCGGAGACCGAGGGCCACTACGTCAAGAACATCGTCCTGCAGGACATCGCCCCGGACGACCACACCCCGCACGCGAGCATGCCGTACAACGCCACGGTGCTGAACGAAGTACTCAAGGCGCTGGCGTCCTGACGCTTCGTGCAGCGCTTACAGGCGGTGGAGGCGCGCGAGGGTCTGTTCCAGCTCGGCCTGGAGGGTGCGTGCCGCGGCGTCGCCGTCGCCGCGCTCGACGGCCCGCACCAGCGCGGCGTGTGACTCGTCCCCGTGGTTCGGCTCGTCCGTCCGCAGGCCGACCATGTCCAGCAGGTCGATCAGCCCGTTGCGCAGCGCGGGGACGAATTCGGCGAACAGGTCGCTGAGTACGGGATTGTGTGCGCCGGCGACGACTGCGGCGTGCAGCGCGATGTCCGCGTCGACGAAGGCCGCGTCCGCACCGGCGGCAGCGGCACGACGGGCCTCCAGCGCCGTCCGCAGGGCGGCGAGGTCCGCTTCCGTACGGCGCTCCGCCGCCAGGCGCGCGGCCTGCACCTCGACGAGCATGCGGACCTCGTAGACATCGGTCACCGCGGCGCGGCGCAGCCGGGTCGGCCAGTCCTCGTCCGGCTCCGTGGCGATGACGAAGACGCCGGCCCCCTGCCGCGCCTCCAGCAGGCCGGCCCCGGCCAGCGCGCGCAACGCCTCGCGCACGGTGGAGCGGCCCACGCCGAGGGTCTTGGCCAGGGCGGTTTCGGCGGGGAGCTTCGTGCCGACCGGCCACTGCCCTTCGGTGATCTGGACGCGCAGGTGCTGGGTGGCCTGTTCGACCAGGGGACTGCGGCGGAGGGCACCGAGCGGCATACCCGCCATCACCTCTCAGGTTGTCCGACAAGAGTTCCCGGACAGCTTACTCGGCCGGTCGTCGCAGGCTCCTGACCACACTCGGGACCCACTTCCTCGCCACACCTCAGGTTGTCTGAGGAGTTGTTTGCGGCTACGGTACCCGGCATGTCGCTGCGCGAGCTTCTTCTTCTCGGCCGCCGCTGCGGGGCCTGATCCGACCGGCACCCCGCAGCGGGGTTCCGGGCTGCGCCGGTCATCACCGATGGCCGAGGGAAAGAAGTACCGCCACATGGCTCCCAGCGAGACCCGCGATCCCCGCCCGATCCGCGAGACCACGAAGTTCCCCACGCTGCGCACCCCGTCCGGTGCTGTCCCGGCGGATGCGCCGGCGTGGAATCCCCAGCGGCCGAGCGCGATGCCGCATCGCCGGTATCAGCCCGTGCACGACCGGGTCGCGCTGCCCCTCACGGACCGCACCTGGCCGTCCCGCCGCGTCGAGCGGGCCCCACTGTGGGTGCCCGTCGACCTGCGCGACGGCAACCAGGCGCTGGCCGAGCCGATGGACACCGCGCGCAAGCGCCGGATGTTCGACCTGCTGGTCGCCATGGGGTTCAAGGAGATCGAGGTCGGCTACCCCTCCGCGAGCCGGACCGACTTCGACTTCGTACGCCACCTGGCCACCAGTGGTGCCGTGCCCGAGGACGTGACCGTCGCCGTCTTCACGGCGGCCCGCCACGACCTCATCGACCGGACCATCGCCTCGATCGAAGGTCTGCCGCGCACCGTCGTGCACCTCTACACGGCCACCGCGCCCACGTGGCGCGACGTGGTACTGGGACGGTCCCGCGCCGAGGTGCACGCGCTGATCCGGGACGCCGCCACCTATCTGATGCGGCGCACCGAAGAACAGCCGGGCGCCGACATCCGGTTCGAGTTCTCCCCCGAGGTCTTCAACCTCACCGAGCCGGACTTCGTCCTGGAGGTCTGCAACGGCCTGACCGAGCTGTGGGACGCGTGCCCCGACCGGCCGGTGATCCACAATCTGCCGGCGACGGTGGAGGTGGCGACTCCCAACGTGTACGCGGACCAGATCGAGTACATGGACCGTCATCTGGCGCGGCGCGGGTCGGTGATCCTGTCCGTGCACCCGCACAACGACCGCGGTACCGGTGTCGCCTGCGCCGAACTCGCCGTGCTGGCGGGGGCGCAGCGGGTGGAGGGCTGCCTGTTCGGCAACGGCGAGCGGACCGGCAACGTCGACCTCGTCACCCTGGCCATGAACCTGTATGCGCAGGGCGTGAATCCGATGGTCGACTTCTCCGACATCGACGCCGTGCGCGAGACGGTGGAGCACTGCACCCGGCTGCCGGTACACCCGCGCCACCCCTACGGCGGCGACCTGGTGCACACCGCCTTCTCCGGTACGCACCAGGACGCCATCGCCAAGGGCCTCGCCCAGCACGCCAAGCAGGCGGCCGAGCGGGGCGTGCCCGCGGAAGAGGTCGCGTGGGCGGTGCCGTATCTGCCCATCGACCCGGGTGACATCGGCCGTACGTACGAGGAGGTCATCCGCATCAACTCCCAGTCCGGCAAGGGCGGCGTGGCCCACCTGCTGCACACCCACCACGGTCTGGAGCTGCCCACGACGATGCGCCCGGATTTCTCCCGGACGGTGCAGCGGACCACGGACGCGGGCGGTCAGGAGCTGTCGCACAAGGACCTGTGGGACCTCTTCCACGCGACGTACATCGCGCCGGGCCGGGGCGGTCATGGCGGCCAGGGCGGCCCGGTCGAGCTGATCTCCTGGAGCGCGACCGAAGCCGGTCCCGGTGAGCACCACTTCTCCTGTGCGCTCCGCATCGACGACGAGGAACGGCACTGCCGGGGCGCCGGGAACGGTCCGCTGTCGGCCTTCGCCGACGCCCTCCGCACGGCCGGGCGCACGGTCGACATCATCCAGTACGCCGAACACGCCACCACGACGGGTCCGGGCAGCCACGCCATCGCCTACGCCGAGTGCCGCGTCAACGGCGTCACCCGCTGGGGCGCCGGCTGGGACACCTCCCTGCTGACCGCATCGGTGCAGGCCGTCATGGCCGCCGTCAACCGCGCCGAGTGCTCGGATGGCGCCCGATGAAGAAGGGACAACTCGGCTTCCTGGCCGGTACGCACCTGGTCAACGACCTCTACCAGGGCGCGATCCCCGCGATGCTGCCCTTCCTGATGTCGCAGCGGCACTACAGCTACGCGGCGGTCTCCGGCCTGGCGTTCGCGGCGAGCGGCATCTCCAGCCTGTTCCAGCCGCTGTTCGGCGTGGTCTCCGACCGCAGGCCGCGGCCGTGGCTGGTGCCGGCCGGCTTCGGCACGGCGGCGCTGGGCGTGGCCGCGGCAGGGCTGTCCGGGAGCTACCTGCTCACCTGGTTGTGTGTGGCGCTGGCAGGGATCGGCATCGCGGCCTACCACCCGCCCGCGACCAGTCAGGCCCGGGCCGCCGGCGGATCGTCGCAGCGGGCCATGAGCGTCTTCTCGGTCGGCGGGACGATCGGCGGCGCCCTCGCGCCGGCGCTGGTCACCCTCGTCATCGGCTCGGCGGGCTTCTCCGGGAGCTTCCTGCTGGCGGTCCCCGCCCTGGTCATGGCCGTACTGTGGGCCCTCAAGGGCCCCTGGACACGGTGGCGGGGGCACGCCGCTGCGGCCCCGCAGGCGATCGGCGCGACGGCGGTGCCGGGGACGGGCGAGGACCGGCGGACGGACGACTGGCGCTCCTTCACCCGCCTGGTGGCCGTCATCGTCGGCTGGTCCATCCCGTACGTCACGGTCACGTCGATGGTGTCGCTGCACGCCCAGCGGGACCTGCACCAGTCGGCGGCGGCGGGGGCCGCCGTGCTCACCGCATACACCGCGGCCGGCGCGGTCGGCACGCTGCTGGGCGGCTGGGTGGGTGACCGGTACGGCCGCAGGTCCTCGCTGCGGGCCGGCTACCTCGTGGCGCTCCCCGCCCTGGCGGGCATCGCCTGGGCACCGACGTTCCCCGTACTCGTGCTGAGTACCGCGGTGTTCGGCGTGGCGATGTTCCTGCCGTTCGCCGCGCACGTCACGCTCGCCCAGGACTACCTGCCGCACCGCCCCGGCACGGCCAGCGGGCTGACCCTGGGGCTGGCGATGGCGGCGGGCGGCCTCTGCTCCCCCGCGTTCGGCCGGCTCGCCGACACGAGCGGACTGCCGACCGTATTCCATGTACTGCTCGCGGTGTTCGTCGTGCCCGTCGTCATGGCCTTCCGGCTTCCCGACCGCACCTCACGGGAAGGCCTCACCTCACGGGAGCGCGGGCTGCTCCCCGGCGCGTCCCGTACGGCGTCGGCTCCGCGTGAAGAGGGCGCACGTATTGGCGGCGACGATGGCGGCGATGCCGGCCGCCTCCGTCCAGCCCAGGTGCTGGTCGAGGAGGAGCAGGCCGACCACCGCGGCCAGTACGGGATTGACGCTCATGAAGAGGCCGAAGAGCTGGGCCGGTACGCGGCGGAGGGTGACGAGGTCCGCGAGGTACGGCACGGCTGAGGAGAGGACACCGGCGACCACGGCGTAGCCCATCGCTCCCGTGGTCGGCGGATGCCGTACGGCGATGACGATCCCGACCGGCAGGAACATCAGCGCTGAGAGTCCGGCCGCGGCCGCCGATCCCTGCGCACCGGGGATGCGGCGGCCGACCGTACGGTTGAGCAGGATGTACGACGCCCAGCAGGCGGCGGCCAGCAGTCCGAGGCCCATTCCGAGGTAGTCGGCGGACGGGCGCGGGCGCATCAGCACGACGACGCCCGCCACGGCGACCAGCGCGCAGCACGCGTCCACGCGGCGCCGCGAGGCGGCCAGGGCGATGGTCACCGGCCCGAGGAACTCCAGGGTCACCGCCAGCCCCAGGCCGATGCGGTCGATGGCGCTGTACAGAGACAGGTTCATCGTGCCGAACACCACCGCCAGCAGCAGGACCGGCCACCACTGCCGCCAGGTGAAGGCGCGCAGCCGGGGCCGGCCGACGGCCAGCAGGACGAGCGCGGCGACGTACTGGCGTACCGCGACGACGCCGATCGGGCCCAGCACGGGGAAGGCGAGCGAGCCGACCGCGGCACCGACCTGGTTGGACAGGCCGCTGGCGGCCATGGTGACCACTCCGGCCAGGCGCCCACCGCCGGCGCCCGGACCGGAGGCAGCGGAGCCCGCGGGGTCGGCGGGATCGGAGTGGTGCGCGGCGGCGGCAGATGCGGCAGTGCGTGCGGAGGCTGCGTGCATGCGCCGATCGTGCGGGGGCCCGCCGATTCCACATAATGCATGAGGGTCCCTATCTATACGCTGGGCGTATGGACAAGACGGAGCTGCGGCAGCTGCGCTGTCTCGTCGCGATCGTCGACGAGGGCAGCTTCACCGACGCCGCCATCGCGCTCGGCGTCTCGCAGGCGGCCGTGTCCCGCACACTGGCCTCGCTGGAACGCGGATTGGGGGTGCGGCTGCTGCGGCGTACCTCGCGTGAGGTGACGCCCACGGCGACGGGGCTGCGCGTCGTCTCCCACGCGCGGCGGGTGCTCGCCGAGATGGACGCGCTGGTCCGGGAGGCCACGTCGGGCCACACCCATCTGCGCATCGGCTACGCCTGGTCGGCGCTCGGCCGCCACACGCTGGCCTTTCAGCGCCGCTGGGGCGAGGCGCGCCCCGAGACGGAGCTGCAGCTCGTCCGCGTCAACTCCGCCACCGCCGGGCTGGCGGAAGGCGCCTGCGAACTCGCCGTACTGCGCAGGCCGTTGGACGACCGCCGCTTCGACTCGGCCATCGTCGGCCTCGAACGCCGCCTGTGCGCCATGGCCGCCGACGACGCCATGGCCAGGCGCCGGTCGGTCCGGCTCGCCGACATAGGCCGACGTACGCTGCTCCTCGACCGGCGGACCGGCACCACGACGACGGAGCTGTGGCCGCCGGACGCCCGACTGTCGACGGAGGACACGCACGACGTCGACGACTGGCTCACCGCGATCTCCACCGGCCGCTGCGTGGGCATGACGGCGGAGGCCACCGCCCACCAGTATCCCCGTCCCGGCGTCGTCTACCGGCCGGTGCGCGACGCCGAGCCGATCGCCGTACGCCTCGCCTGGTGGCGGGACGACCCGCACCCCACCACCCCGGCGGTGGTCGAACTGCTCACCTCGCTCTACCGCGCGCAGTGACCCGCGACCGGTGGAGAGCTGCCGTCAGGTGGCGGTGGCCGCGTAGAGGGACTGCGCCGGGATGCGGCGCAGCGGGGTCCGCCGCGGCGGGGTGAAGCCGGCGTCGCGCAGCCACTCGGTGAGCTGTCCGGGGCTGTACAGGGACGCGCCCGAGGTGAGGTGGAAGAGCAGGCCCAGGCAGCTCGCCGCGGCGTCGGGGCGGTGCGGCCGGCTGTGCGGCCGGCCGGAGTCGCTGAAGAGGTCGAGGACGGCGATGACGCCGCCCGGCCGCAGCGCCGCGTGGATCCGGCGGAACAGAGCGGTGATCTCGTCCGGCTGGAGATGGTGGATGAGGTTCAGGCAGAGCGCCACGTCGTAGTCGGAGCCGAAGTCGGCGCTGCGGGCGTCGCCTTCCCGGTGCTCGACCAGGTGGCCGTAGCCCGCCGTGCGGATGATGTCCCTGCCGACGGCCGCGCTGCCCGGGAGATCGACCACGGTGGCACGCAGCCCGGGGTGCCGGCGGCACAGCTGCGCCGCGAACCAGCCGTGCCCGCCGCCGACATCCAGTACCCGGCGGGCGCCGTCGGGCACGGGGAGCGCCGCCGCCAGCTCCGGTGCGCTGAACCGCGCCAGCTCGTACTGGCCCATGATGTACTCGCGCCAGTACGGGTCGTCCGCCGCCGCGGTGTGATGGTCGACGACGGTGCCGCCGCGGGCCACGTCCGGCAGGCTCGCCCACCAGCGCCAGTAGTCCTGGTGGCCGGCGACGAAATGGGCGACGGACCTGGGCGACGCCGACAGGAGCCAGCGGCGGGCCCGTCCGGTCGGTACGTAGCGGCCCCGGCGCCTGCGCAGGTAGCCGAGCGCCTGGATGCCGTCCAGCAGCAGCCGGGTGGAGTCGGCACGCAAGGAGAGCCGGGACGCCAGCTCTTCGGCCGTGGCGGGCCGTCGGGCGAGTTCTTCGAACAGGCCCAGCCGTACGCCGGCGATGAGCGCGCCCGACAGCGCCATGCCGGCCAGCGACTCGAAGGCGGGCACGGGGGCGAGGCGCGTGCGCAGCGCGACGCGTTCCCGCAACGTCTCGCCACGGACGACCATGCGCACGGGCGAACCTCCCTCTCATCGGGCCGGTTGGCCAACTCTCATCGGGCCATTCGTTTCGACCCTCATCAGGCCAGTCGTTTCGGCCCTCATCGGGCCAGTTGATCGACGGTCCGCCGGAAGACGCCGGGCGCGGCGGCGCAGCAGGGCAGCAACAGGCCGCGCACGGGGGCGGTGGCGGTCGCCACGACCAGTCCCCGGGTGAGCAGCCGGTACTGCCGGGTGAGTCGGCGCCAGCGCTGCTCGTAGCCGCCGGGCGCCCCTGCCAGCAGGGCGTCGACGGCGGCCCGCGCCTGGGCGACGGCCAGGCTGACACCCTCGCCGGTCAGCGCGTCCTCGTAGCCCGCGGCATCGCCGACCAACAGGACCCGTCCCTGCACGCGCCGTTGCGGACGCTGCCGCAGCGGTCCCGCACCGCGTACCGCAGAAGCCGCCGGGGCTCCGGCGAGCCGCTCGGCCAGCTGCGGGAAGCCTCGCAGCAGCGCCGTGTAGGTGTCGGGGGCCTCCGGTCCGTACGCGGGCGGTGTCCTCCCCCGCCGGTACAGCACGGCGACGCCGACCTCGTCCGGCCCGACGGGCGTCACGTACGCCTCCGCGTGCCGCCCCCAGGTCACCTCGACGGCGTCGGTCCACGGGGCGAGCCGCCAGTGCCGGCGCAGTCCGAAGCGCGCGGGTGCGCCGCGCCGGACGGGGATGCCCAGGTGGCGCCGGACGGGCGAGTGCAGGCCGTCGGCCGCGATCAGCCACCGCGCCCGCACGCCCGCGGCCGTGACGCCGGAGGCGTCCTGCGCGACATGGGTGACGCGGGCGGTGCTCCACTGCGCACCGGCCTCCTTGGCGGCCCGCGCCAACGCGGTGTGCAATTCGGTGCGCCGTACTCCCAGACCGGGCCCCGCGCTGAAGGACGCCCGGACGCGCCGGCCGGCGAGGTCGGCGTACTCGATACCGGTGAATGCCATGCCGACGGGGCGTACTCCCAGCTCCGCGAGCCCGCGCACGCCGCCCGGCATGATTCCCTCGCCGCACGCCTTGTCCACCGGGGCGGTGCGCGGCTCACACACGAGTACGGAGAACCCGGCGCGCGCCGCGTACACAGCGCTGGCCAGACCCGCCGGTCCGCCCCCGGCGACCAGTACATCCGTGTCGTATCCGGTACCGGGCACGCTCACGAGGCCGGTTCCAGCGCCGCGTTCTCCACCCGCAGCCGGACGGCCAGCACGACGGCGTTGGCGACCGTGAACAGCAGCGCGGTGAGCCAGGCCGTGTGCACGAGCGGCAGCGCGATCCCCTCCAGCGTCACCACGAGGTAGTTGGGGTGCCGCAGCCGGCGGTACGGGCCACGCGCCACCAGCGGCAGCCCGGGCACGACGATCACCCGGGTGTTCCAGCGCGGGCCGAGGGAGCGCACGCACCACCAGCGCACCACCTGCGTGGCCACCACGACGCCGAGCGCCGGCCAGCCGACCGCCGGGACGAACGGGCGGTGGGCGAAGGCGACCTCCGCCCACATGCCGATCAGCAGTCCGGTGTGCACGGCGACCATCGCCGGATAGTGCCCGCTGCCGTACTCGACGCCGCCCCGCTCCCGTGCCCAGCGGGTGTGACGTACCGACACCAGCAGCTCCGCCAGCCGTTCTAGGGCAATAGCCAGCAGCAGCACGGTGAACCAGACCGGCACGGACGGGAACGCCGCGAGGCCCGTGTCAGGCCGTGGTGAAGACCAGAACGGCATTCTGCCCTCCAAAGCCGAAGGATGAGGTCAGCGCGGCGTCCATCGGCACCGGGCGGGGACGCCCCGCCACCACGTCCAGGTCCAGATCCGGATCGCGACGGAGGTGGTTCCCGGTCGGCGGCACCGTCTGCTCCTGCAAAGCCAGCACCGTGGCCGCCGCTTCGATCGCTCCGGAGGCCCCCAGGACGTGGCCGGTGACGCTCTTGGTCGCGGTGACGGGCGGCGGCTCGCCGAAGACCCGCCGCAGTACCGCCGTCTCGACGGCGTCCCCCACCACGGTCGCCGTGCCGTGCGCGTTCACGTGGTGGACGTCGCCCGGAGCGCAGCCGGCGTCGGCGAGCGCGCTGCGTACCGCCTGTTCGGCTCCGCGCCCCTCCGGATGCGGGGCCGTCGCGTGGTGGGCGTCCGCGGACGCGCCGTAGCCGCGCAGCAGGGCCCGGACCGGGGCGCATCGCGCACGGGCGTGCGCACCGGACTCCAGTACCAGGACGGCGGCGCCCTCGCCGAGTACGAACCCGTCGCGCGCGGCGTCGAACGGCCTGCAGGACGGCTCGCCGCGGCCGGGCCCGTCCGTACCGCCTCGCGAGAGCACCCCCAGCTGCCCGAAGCCCGCGACGGCCATGGGCGCCAGGCCCGACTCGGTCCCGCCGGTGAGTACCACGTCGCAGGTTCCCGAGCGCACCAGATCGCGCGCGACGCCGATCGCGGTCGCTCCCGAGGCGCAGGCGCTGCTGGTGACGAAGTTGGGCCCGCGGCAGCCGAGGTGGATCGCCACCTCTCCGGCGGCCATGTTGGGGACGCTGCGGGGCAGGGCGTACGGGGAGATCTTCGTGGGCCGGCCCGCCGCCAGGCGGCCGAACTCGGGTGCGTAGCGCTCCAGGCTGTTGCTGCCCACACCGAGGACCACGCCCACCCTCTCGGGCGCCCATCCGCCCGGGTCGAGCTTGGCGTCCAGTACCGCCTGCTGTGCCGCGGACAGGCCGAGTTGGGTGAAGCGGTCCAGCCGCCTGCTCAGCCGGCCGCCCAGCTCCCGTTCGGGGTCGAAGCCGTCGGCGCGGCAGGAGAAGGTGTGCCGGAGGGCGGCGAGCGCGGGGTCGGGCCGTGCCGTCGACCGTCCGGCGCACAGCGTCCGCCAGAACTCTCCGGCGCCCGTTCCCGCGGCGGTCACCAGCCCCAGACCGGTTACCGCGACGTCATCCGCGCGCATGGGGAACACCTGCGTCGGCCCCGCCCGGGCCGTCGGCGGCCGTCACGCTGAGCGTTTCGAGGACGCGGGCCGCCTCGGCGAGTGTCGTGTCGCGGTCCACCCCGGGCAGGTCGGACGGCAGGTCGAGGCCGGTGTCGTTCTCGATCGCCACGATCAGCTCGACCAGGGCGAGCGAATCGATGTCCAGTTCCCGGAAGGTCCGCTCGGGCAGCAGCTCCTCGGGCGGCAGCGCGGTCAGTTCGGCGATGTGGGCCACCAGGCGTTCTTGCAGATCCGGACCTGATACGGACGACATGGACAACTCCTCTGCATGATGTGCGTGATGTATGCAATGAGCCCTGCAGGGACGTCACCAGCGCAGCAGCACCAGCTCACTGGCGAACCCCGGGCCCATCGCGGTGAGCAGGCCCCAGCTCCCGGCCGGCGGCGGCGCCGCCATCGTGCTGCGCAGGACGTCGAGTACGGAGGCGGAGGAGAGGTTGCCGCGGCGGGCCAGCGAGTCGCGGGTGTGCGCCAGCGCATCGGGCGGCAGACCGAACGCGCGCTCCACGGCCTGGATGACCTTCGGCCCGCCCGGATGGCAGATCCAGCTGGTAATGGACTCCGGCGTCAGCCGGTAATCCCCGAGGAAGTCATGCACATCCTTGGGCAGTTGGTCCTCCGCGACCGTGGCCACGTCCGGCGACAGCACGATGCCGAAACCGTGGGCGCCGATGCGCCACCCCATCACGTCCTCGCTGTCCGGGTAGAGACAGCTGCGGGTCGCCACGACCTGGGGTCCCCCTCGGCCCTCCGCCCGTCGCTCGCCCACCGCCACCACCGCCGCGGCCCCGTCACCGAACAGGCTCAGCGCCACCAGGTTGGCCGTCGACGCGTCGGTCCGCTGCACGGTCAGGGAACACAGCTCCACGGAGAGCAGCACGGCCACCTGGTCCGGGAAGGCGCGCAAGTAGTCGTGCATCCGGGCCACGCCCGCCGCGCCGGCCGCGCAGCCCAGACCGAACAGCGGAATCCGTTTGACGTCCTCGCGCAGCCCCAGCCGCTGTACGAGCCGCGCCTCCAGGGAAGGAACGGCGAGGCCGGTCACCGTGGTACTGACCACCACATCGACTTCCTCCGGGAGGATGCCGGCGGTCTCCAAGGCCCCGCGCAACGCCCGCTCGCCGAGGTCCAGGGCGGCCGTCCGCCAGGCCTCGTTGGCCGCGGTGAAGCCGTCCAGCTTGCGGTACTCCTCCAGCGGCAGCGCCATGTGCCGGGTGCGGACGCCCGCGTTCGCGGAGATCTTCTCGAGCACCTGCCGCGCCGGCCGGTCGTGCCCCAAGCACGCCTCGGCGAAGGCCGAGGTGATCTCCTCCTGCCGGTAGCGGTACGGCGGCGTGACCACCTCCGCCGCAAGGACCACCGGCCCGGCCGGGACGGAGCCGGGCCGACGCGACCTCGTGGGAACAGAGCCGGAAGGTGGGCGCATGACCTGGCCTCTGCTGTCGGTGACTGCGGCGCACTCACCCTAAGCCATACAAAAACCACATTTCTTGGCAATTCGCCGTGTCACGCGCTTAGTGCTTTTATCGGGCGGGGTGGTGTCCTGGTCCGGCTGCGCCAAGGCAGCTGTTTTCACGCGGCGCTGATCAACGGGTGTTCCGGTGGCGCCCGCCACGATGCAGAGTGGGCCTGCCATCCGGGCGAGTCCGGTGAGAGTGAGGGGCGATGGACGCGAACGTCACGGTGCGGGACCTGCGCGCGGTGCTCGAAGTGGCGGAGCGCGGGAGCTTCGCGCGCGCGGCCGACGCGCTGTGGGTGTCGCGCGCGACCATGAGCGAACAGATCAGGGGCATCGAGCGCGGCCTCGGAGTACGGCTGTTCGACCGCACCACGCGCAGCGTCAGGCTGACCCCGGCCGGACGGGTCTTCATCGACCACGCCGCGCGGCTGCTGGCGGACCTGTCCGGCATGGAGGAGGCGGTACGCGAGGCCGGCGAGCAGCCGCGGGGCACGGTGCGGCTGGGCCTGCCGGCCGGGGTGGTCACCCAGCGGATCTGGCACGTGCTCTCGGCGTTCCGGCGTTCCTACCCCGCGATCGAGCTGATCTTCGCGGAGACGACGATCCAGGACCTGATCCACGCGGTGCAGAAGGGCGAGCTCGATCTGTCGGTGGCGGCGTGGCCCGCGGAGCGGACCCCCACCGGGGTGAGCACGGCCGAGCTGGCGCTGAGCCACACCGGGGTCGCCGTGGCCCCCGATCATGAGCTCGCCAAGCTGCCGAGCGTGCCCGCCGAGGAGCTCGCCGACGTGCCGCTGGTGACGTTCGTGCACGGCTTCGCGCTCCGCACCATCGCGGAGGACTTCTGCCGACGAGCTGGGCTCGACCCGCTGGTCGCCATGCAGAGCTCGGTGGACGAGACGGTCTCGGGGCTGGTCCGGGCCAAGGTCGGGTACTCGATCCTGACGCACGAGCGCGCGGCCCAGGACGGGCTGACACTGCTGCCGACCGACATCCCCTGCCCGGACCGCGTCCTCGGCCTCGCCTGGGCACAGCACGGGACGCTCGCGCCCGCGGCGGTACGGCTGCGCGAGCGCATCATCGACGGGTTCCGCGTCACTTCGTAACTGTTCGGTTGGGCCGAACAGTGCGTTCGGCTGATCGCTCTTGATGAACGAGTGTGCTGGGCCACACACTCGTTGCCACCACCAAGGGCCCGGTTTTCTTGCGGCGGTCGATCCCGTCACTCACCGGGCGGCGAGCCCATTCGGCATACGCGCGGCAGCGGCCCGCCAAGGGCCCCGCGTATGTCATTCCCGAAAGGCCCAGTCGATGACCCATGTGCGTTTTCACCAGAGTGCCGCGGATTACGGGACGCTCTCGATGTGGATGGACGAAATTTCCCACGACCTCTCCCCCCGGCCGGAGTTGCGGGGTGATGTGGAGGTAGACGTCGCCATTGTGGGCGCCGGTTTCAGCGGCCTGTGGACCGCCTTTTACCTCCAGCAGGCCGACCCCTCCCTCCGTATAGCCGTACTGGAGGCGGAGACCGCCGGTTACGGCGGGTCGGGGCGCAACGGCGGCTGGTGTTCCGCGATATTCCCGACCTCCTGGGGAAGGCTCGCGGCCGGCCACGGCCCGGATGCCGTACACCGTCTGCAACAGGCGATGAACGCGACGGTCGACGAGATCGGCCACGTCTCCACGACCGAGCCACTGGACTGCGATTTCACCAAGGGCGGCTATGTGGCCCTGGCCCGTAACCGCGCCCAACTGCTCAGGGCACACGCCGAAATCGCCGAGGCGCGTCGCTGGGGTTTCGACGACGAGCAGCTGCGGTTTCTCGACGCCTCGGAGGCACGCGCGCTCGCCCCGGCGACGAACGTCCTCGGCGCGACCTTCACCCCGCACTGTGCCGTCATCGATCCCGCGAAGCTGACGCGCAACCTGGCGCGGGTGGTCGAGGACAAGGGGGTCAGGATCTACGAACGGACCGCGGTCACCCGTATCGAGCCCGGCCGCGCGGTCACCCCGTACGGCACCGTCCGCGCCCGCCACGTCGTCCGGTCGACCGAGGCGTACACGGGCAGCCTCCAGGGCCACCGGCGCACCGTCGCACCGGTCTACGCACTGGCCGTGGCCACCGAGCCGCTGCCCGAACCGGTACTGGCCGAGCTCGGCATGGACACCCGGCCGGCCTTCAACGACCTGCGGCACATCCGCATCTGGGGCCAGCGCACCGCTTCGGGGCGCGTCGTCTTCGGCGGGCGGGGAGCTCCGTACCATCTCGGGTCCGCAGTGCGCCCCGGGTTCGACCGGCACGATGGCATCCACGCCGGGCTGCGGCACACCTTGCTGGAGCTGTTCCCGCAGCTCAACGGCGTGCAGTTCACCCACCGTTGGGGCGGCCCGGTGGCCATCCCCCGCGACTGGCACCCGTCGGTCGGGCTGGACCGGGCGACCGGTCTGGCGTGGACCGGCCCGTACGTCGGGGACGGTGTCGCCACGGCCAATCTGGCGGCGCGCATCCTGCGCGATCTGATCCTGGAGCGCGACACCGAGCTGACGAAGCTGCTCATCGCCAATCACCGCTCCCCGCGGTGGGAGCCGGAACCGCTGCGGTGGTTCGGCATCAACGCCGGCCTGCGGGTCATGAACAGCGCGGACCGGAGCGAGGCCCGGAAGGAGCGCCCCTCCCAGCGCGCCCGCCTGTTCAGCAAGCTCATCGGCGGCCACTGAGAACCACCACGGAAAGGTGCGGAAAAACCATGGAACTGACGGCCATCGATGACGCCCCCACCACACGTTTCCACAGAAAACTCACCGTGTCGTGCAGTGGCGGTCCACTTCTCGACGGATACCTGCTCACCATCATCGGAGTCGCCCTCACCGGTGTCACGAAACAGCTTTCGCTGACCGATGTCACCGCCGGACTGGTCGGTGTCGCCGCGCTGGTGGGGATGTTCTTCGGCGGGCTCGTCATCGGCCCGCTGTGCAATGCCCTGGGACGCCGCCTGCTCTATCTGGCCAACCTGGTCGTCCTCCTCGTCGCCTCGCTCGCGAGTGCATTGGCCACCGAGGCATGGCAATTGATCGCCCTGCGTTTCGTCATCGGCATGGCCGTGGGCGCGGACTATCCGATCGCCACGTCACTCATGGCCGAATGGCTGCCCCGGCGGGCGCGCGGACGGATGATGGGCACGCTGATCGTGGGATGGTTCGTCGGCGCCATGCTGTCGTACCTCATCGGCTATCTGCTCGTCGAAACCGTCGGCGACTCGGCATGGCGCTGGATGCAGGTCAGTTGTGCACTGCTGACCCTGATCGTCCTGCTGCTCCGCCTGGGCACTCCCGAATCGCCACGCTGGCTGGCGTCGAAAGGCCGGCTCGCGGAAGCACAGGAACTGGTGGAGAAAGTCCTGTCGGTAAAGGTGGCCGACGCGGACATACGACGGGCCGCGCAAGCACCGACGCACCCGCAGGCACGCGCGCGATTCCGCGGTACGTACCTCCGGAGAATCCTCTACTGCACCGGCTTCTACACCTGCAACATCATCCCGCTGTGGGCGATGTACATCTTCGGCCCCACCATCCTGAAGTCGCTGGGCTTCGGGTCGGGGAACGACAGCAATCTCGGCTCGCTGCTGCTGAGCGTGTTCTTCCTGGCGGGGTGCTTTCCTGCCATGTGGCTGATCGAGCGCGTCGGCCGCCGGCCGAGCAACATCTGGTCGTTCGCGCTGTCGGCCATTCCCTTTCTCGTACTGGCCATTTGGCCGGACGCGTCACCGGCCGCCGTACTGCTGTGCTTCGCCGCCTACGCGATCCTGCAGGGCCCGCCGGGAATCCTCCAGTGGATCTACCCGAACGAGGTCTTCCCGACCTCCATCCGGGCCTCCGCCGTCGGCCACGCCGTGGCGTGGAGCCGCATCGGAGCCGCGGTCGGTACGTACCTCATCCCGCTCTCCCTGTCCCACATCGGCCCGCGCTTCACGATGCTCATCGGCGCCGTCGTCCTCCTGATCGGCTGGCTGATCAGCGTGCTCTGGGCCGAGGAAACCCGCGGCAAGAGCCTGGAGGAGGCCGCAGCCCCCACCGAAACAAGCACCGCCCCGCTCACCGACACGGACACTGGCACCGGCACCGGCACCGGCACTGGCACCGTCCGCACCACCGACAGGAGCACGACATGAACGCCCGTCCCCCTCACGAGAGCTGGTCCCTCCCCGACACCTTCCCGGACCCGCACGACTTGCAGGACTGGGGCCTCCGCCCGGGAGCCGACCGGGGCGCGCCCCAGCAGCACGGCCTGCGGCTCGTCGGTACCGAACGCGCTCTTCCCGAAGCGGGCCTGTGGCAGTGCACCCCCGGGAGCTGGCCCCTGCGGGACATCCCGTACACCGAGTTCGTCCACATGCTGCACGGGCACAGCCTGATCACGGACGCGGACGGCCGCACCACCGAACTGCGCCCCGGGGACGTACTCGTACTGCCACGCGGCTGGTCCGGCCGGTGGGAGGTCGTCGAGACCACCAGAAAGCTCTACTTCCGCAGCTGACCGCGGCTCATCGCGGCTAACTGCGGCTAACCGCGGAGGCGATGAGGACCTGCCCGGCATGTTCCGCGAAGGAGCGCGGGCGGTGGCCGGTGACGTGCTCGACGGCGTCCGTGGTCCTGTCTTCGGCACCCTCGGCGATCAGGGTGTCCATGCGCGCGAGCATCGTCGCGAAGTCCTCGGGCACTTCCCGCAGGTACCGCGCGATCATCTGCTCCTCGGTCACGGACTCGTGGCGCACGCGGCGGCCGGTGACCTCCGAGAGCACGGCGGCGACCTCGTCGTAGCTGAGGGCCTGCGGTCCGGTGAGGACCCAGTCGGTGTTGTGGGGTACGGGGTCGGTCAGCGCGTGGGCGGCGACGGCGGCGATGTCGTCGGCGTCGACGAACGCCACCCGCCCCTGCCCCGTGGCCGTCGTGATGCGGCCTTCGGCGCGGATGCTGTCGGCGTGTTGGTGACGGCCGGTGAAGTTCTGCATGAACCACGACGGGCGCAGCACGGCCCACTCCTCGAAAAGGTCCGGCAGCGCCTGGTGGACGACCCCTGTAGCGGGCCCGCCGGCGGGAATCCGGGAGGAGCTGAGCAGGACCGCCCGCCGTACTCCTGCGCGGCGGGCGCGGTCGAGGAAGGGCAGCATCACGGCGGCGGGGTCGGCCGCCCCGACGGGCGGCACGAGGTAGACGGCCCGCACTCCTTCCAGTACCGCGTCGTGGGTGGAGCGGTCGAACCAGTCGAAGGCCGCCGGCTCGGCACCGGCGACGGGCGCCGCCTTGCGACCGGCGGCCTTGACCGGGTGTCCGTCCCGTACCAGCCGGGCCGTGAGGCGCGTGCCGGTGTTCCCGGTCGCGCCGGTGACCAGGTAGTACGGGTAGTACGTGCCATGAGGGGCCATGCCGCTCTCCTTCATCTGCTTCGTCGGCGCAGGGGTCCTGGACGCTGGCGCGCGCGGCAGGCCGCTACGATACGGACCGGCGGTCCGCTTTTAACGATACGGACCGGCGGTCCGTTTAACAAGGAGAGGGCAAGGAGAGATCACCGATGCCGGAACCAAGGCAGCGCGCCGACGCCGTACGCAGCCGCGAAGCCGTACTGGACGCCGCCGAGGCCCTGTTCGCCCGCTCAGGTGCCGAAGGTGTGAGCATGAACGCCGTCGCAGCGGCCGCGGGCGTCGGCAAGGGCACCGTCTTCCGCGCCTTCACCGACCGCACCGGCCTCCTCCAGGCCCTCGCCGAACGTCGCTCCGCCCCGCTGCGCCAGGCCATCACCGAAGGCCCCGCTCCGTTGGGTCCCACGGCTCCCCCGCACGAGCGCGTCCCGGCGGTACTCGACGCCCTGGCCCACTTCAAGCTCGACAACCGCGGCCTCTACCTGGCACTGGAGGAGGCCGGCACGGCCAGCCCCTACCGCAGCCCGAGCTACACCTGGTGGCACACGGTCCTGCGCGAAAGCCTGGAGCAGCTGACCGCCCCCGACGACGCCGCGTTCCTCGCGCACGCACTGCTGTCCGCCGTCCGCGCCGACCTGATCACCCACCTGACCGAGACGGAACACCGCACACCGCACGACATCCGGGCCCGCCTGGCCGCCCACGTCCAGGCAGTACTGCCCGCGGCCCAACGCCCTTAGGGCGCAGCTTTCGTCTCAGCCGACGTGCACGCGCGGCCGGCGCTTCGGGTCGGGTTCCGCGCGGCGGAGGACCTCGCGGGTGACCGGGGCGACCTCGCCCTCGCCGAAGACGAGGAAGCGCAGCAGGTGACCGACCGGGTGGCCCTCGGTCCAGGTGAAGTAGGCGTGCGGGATCCGCCCGGTACGGTCGCGCAGCTCCATCAGTACGGCGGCGATCGTGTTGGGCACCACGGGGCCCTCCACCCGCAGCCTCCGTACGCCGTACGCCTCCTCCCCGTGCACGGCCAGGTCGGCGGTGAAGTCGGAGGAGTCCTGTACGAAGACTTCCAGGAAGAGGACGGGCCGGCCGCCGGGGATGTGGGTCTCCTCGCGCTGGCTGTACTCCTTGGTGCGGTACTCCGCCGCGCTGCGTTCGTCCGGATCATTGGCGATCACGCGCAGCGGGCCCGAGCGGGCGGCCTCGTCGATCAGCCGGGCGGCGGCTTCGTCGAAGGTGACGTCCACGGCGCGCAGTTCGAAGGCGCGGTGGAGGCGGGAGGCGAAGGAGGTGAGCAGGATGCCGATGATGAAGAGCGAGGCGATCTTGATGCCGTCGGGGCGTTCGACGACGTTGGTGACCAGCGTGTAGGCCATGACGGCGGTGATGGCCGCGAAACCGTACATCGCATACCGGTGACCGGTGTGCCGCGCCGCGACGGCGGAGGCGAAGGACGCCGAGAGCATCAGCACCAGCACGCCGGTGGCGTACGCGCCGCTCTGGTCGTCCACGCTGGCGTTGAACCACACGGTGATGAAGACCGCGATCGCCAGGAAGACCAGCACCAGCGGGCGCACGGCGCGCGTCCACTCCGGGGCCATGCCGTACCGGGGCAGATAGCGCGGTACGAGGTTGAGCAGCCCGGCCAGCGCGGAGGCGCCGGCGAACCAGAGGATGGCGATGGTCGAGACGTCGTACACCGTGCCGAACACCTCACCCAGGCGTTCATGGGCGAGGTAGGCGAGCGCCCGGCCGTTGGCCGAGCCGCCGCTCTCGAACTCCTTCTGCGGGATCAGGATGGTCGTCGCGAGGCTGGAGAGCAGCAGGAAGCAGCTCATGATCACGGCGGCGACCGTCAGCAGCTTCCGCGTGTCGCGGATGCGGCCGACGGGCTTCTCGTACGTGTCGCCGGCATCGCCGCGGACCTGCGGCATCACCGCGACACCGGTCTCGAACCCGGACATGCCCAGTGCCAGTTTGGGGAAGACCAGCAGCGCCACGCCGATCATGCCGAGCGGTGAGGAATGGCCGGCGGCCAGCGCGTCCGTCCAGTCGCCGATCTTCGCCGGGTGGCTGAGGACCTGCCAGGCGGAGGCGGCGATGACGACGAGGTTGAGGGTGAGGTAGCAGCCGACGAGGACGACGGCGACGCCGATCGCCTCACGGAAGCCCTTGAGGAAGACCGCGGCCAGCGCGGCGATCAGGACGAGGGTGATCCAGATGTTCTCGCCGCGCAGCCAGTGCGGGGCGAACGGGTTCTCCACGGCGTGCGCCGAGGCGTCCGCCGCCGACAGCGTGATCGTGATCATGAAGTCGGTGGCCGCGAAACCCAGGAGTACCAGGACGAAGAGCTTCCCCGCCCACCAGGGCAGCAGCCGCTCCAGCATCGCGATCGAGCCCTCGCCGTGCGGGCTCTCCTTGGCGACCCGGCGGTACACCGGCAGCGCCCCGAGCAACGTGAGCGCGATCAGGACCAGGGTCGCCAGCGGCGAGAGCAGCCCGGCCGCCAGCGCGGCGATGCCGGGCTGATAGCCGAGGGTGGAGAAGTAGTCCACACCGGTCAGGCACATCACCCGCCACCACCGGTGGCCCTTGTGCTCGGCGGGCGGGGTGCCGTGGGGGCCCGGGTGGCGTGCGGTCTGCTCACTCAGCCCTTCGAGCAGCCAGGCCCGCCAGCGGCGCCGGCGGGCGGCCTCCTGCTGCGGCCGGAGGTGGGACTGGGGCTGTGGCTGGTGCTCGGCCTCAGTGCCGGTCATTGGTGCGCTCTTCCTGTCGGGGGCCGGCGGAAAACGACGTTCGACATGCGGGTATCCCGCTCATCGTCTCTCGCACGGCCCCCGGGAACCCGAAAGGATCGCCGCGAGGCGGCTCGCTAGGGGCGGACGTAGGGCCGGGTCAGGATCTCCATGTTGTGGCCGTCGGGGTCGGCGAAGTACGCGCCACGACCGCCGAACAATCCGTTGGTCCGGCCCGGTTCCGTATGGCTGGGGTCGGCGTGGTAGGTCACCCCGACCGCCTCCAGGCGGGCGATCATGGCGTCGAACTGCGCGTCGGGCACGAGGAAGGCGTAGTGCTGCGACTGGATCGGCTCGTCCCGCTTCTCGTAGTAGTCGAGCGTCACGCCGTTGCCCAGGTCGACGGGCAGGAACGGCCCGAACGGAGCACCGACCTCCAGCCCGAGGATCCCAGCGAGGAACTCGGCCGACAGCTGCCGGTCGCTGGCGTAGACGACGGTGTGGTTGAGCTGGATGGTGGTCTGGTCGGTGGTCTGGTCGGTGGTCTGGTCGGTGGTCTGGTCGCTGGCCGTCGGCGGCTCGGATTCGCGGGAGGGCGAGTGGGAGTGGGAGGGTGAGTTCTGCTGGTTGTACGGCATGGGTGAGGAGTCTCCGGGTCTTGGGGCCACTGGGGTGGGGCGCCACGTGCGGGCGCCGGGAGAAGACGCGGAGAGAGGGGCGGGGCTCTTGCCCGCCACGCGCTCACGCCAAAGCCGGGCGCGTCACTCGTACTTGGCCCACGGCCGACCCGGCAGTCACCCGAGGGACTTTAGTGCGCATCGCCCGGCCGGGACAACGCGTTTTCTCCGCCGCCGACCGGCCATCGAAGGCCGCCCCGTCACAGGACCGCGCTACCCAGTGGCCGCTCCCCCGCGGGAGGATTACCCGCCGAGCTTCCCGAGCTCGGTGACGCCGGCCCGGGCGAACTTCTCGTCCAGGTCGCCGGACGGGGCACCGGCGACACCGATACCGGCGACCGGCGCGCCCTTGGCGCTGACCGGGGCGCCACCCGCGAGGAACAGGGTGCCGGGGATGTCCTTCAGCGTCGGGGCCTTCTCCAGGCGCTTGACCAGCTCGGAGGTCGGGGCGTTCCAGGAGACGGCGGTGTACGCCTTCTTCACGGCCGACTCGTAGGACTGCGGGCCCGCGCCGTCGCCGCGCAGCTCGACGATGGTGTTGCCGTTGCGGTCCACGACGGCGACGGAGACGCGCTGGTTCTCCTTCTTCGCGGCGTCGAGGACGGCCTCGGCGGCGTCGGTGGCGGCCGCGACGGTCAGATGGGTCGACTGCATGAGCTTGTCGGTCGACGTGGCGTTGTCACTCTGCGCGCCGGCCTTGACGGCCGCCGGGGCCGCCGAGGAGGCGCTCGCCGACCAGGCGCCGACACCGCCGAGGACGAGGGCGGCGGCGAGGGCACCGCCGCTGATGACGCGGACGCGCTTCGAGACCTGCTTGACGTCGTGATCGTTCATGCCGTGCTTGACGTGCTTCATGGGTGCCAACTCCTAAGATTCTCGGGGCCGGTTCCGGGGCCGGGACCGGTGCCGGTGCCGGTACGTGTCCGTGCTGTCCGGCTCTGAGATCCATCCTGGGGCGGCATCCCCCTGCTCCCCGTCGTCGTACCGGCTGCATACGGCGCGCGGGACGGTGGACATCGGGGTCAACCGATCGGATGACCCCGCCCCTGCCCACCCGGCGGACAATGGGAATGTTCCGCCAGCTCAGTGGGATGGACAGCGGGATGGACAGCTTGGTCCGGCCGGTCAGGAAGGCGGTACACAGTGCACGCAGGTGGGCAGTCGCAGCCCCGCGACGACGATCCTGACGCCCGCCGGCTGGCGACCGTCATGCACGTGACCTTCTTTCTGCTGCTCGGGGCGTCCATGGCCCGGTTCATCCAGCGGCACGGCGGCGAGGCGCCCGCGCCCTGGGTGATCGCGCCCTGGGTGATCGCGCTGGCGGTGGTACTGGCCGCGCTGTATGTGGCGGGGCTTTACGTGACCGGGCTGTACGTGACCGGGCCCGGCCGGGGCGCCCCGGCCATCCCCCAGCTGCCGCCCGGCGCCCGGGCGCCATGGCCGCCGGCCCGCCGCCTGGTGTGGCTGGGCGCGGTCGTCGTGGTGTGGGCGGTACTGGTCGACCTCGCCCCGAGCTTCGCCTGGGTCGCGGTCCCCCTGTTCTACGCGGCGCTGCGCACCCTGCCGCCGCTGGCCGCGTACGTCCTGGTCGCCGTTCTCACCGTCTTCGTGATCATCGCGCAGCTCACCCTGGCTCGCCGCTTCGACCTGGACCTGGTGATCGGCCCGGCCGCCGTCGCCACCTTCGCGACCGCGATCTTCATGTACATGCAGCGGCAGGCGGCCCGGCAGCGCGTCCTGATCGACGACCTGGTCCGCACCCGCCGCGAACTGGCCGCCACCGAACGCCGCGAAGGCACCCTCGCCGAACGCCAGCGCCTGTCCATGGAGATCCACGACTCCCTCGCCCAGGGCCTGTCCAGCCAGCGGATGCTGCTCCAGGCCGCCGAGCGCACCTGGGACGCCGACCCGCCCAAGGCCCGCGGCCACGTCCGTACCGCCGCGTCGATCGCCGAGCACAACCTCGCCGAAGCCCGCCGCTTCGTCCACGACCTGGCCCCCGCCGACCTCTCCGAAGGCGGCCTCCCTGAAGCCCTGCGCGCCCTTGCCGGCCGCGAGAGCCACGATCGCCTCGCGGTCCGCGTCCACATCGACGACCCCACCGGTACCCCGCTGCCCGACCTGGTGCAGTCGGCGCTGCTCCGTATCGCACAGGGCGCCCTGGCCAACGTACGCGAACACTCCGGCGCGACCACCGCAGCGCTCACCCTCACCACCCTCGACGACCAGGTCGTCCTGGACGTCGCCGACGACGGCCGCGGCTTCGACCCGGCGGTGCTACCCGACGCGCCCACCGGAGTACGCGGCCACGGCATCCCGGCGATCCGCGCCCGGGTCCAGCAGCTCGGCGGCACCCTCACCGTCGAGTCGGCCCCCGGCGAAGGCGCCGTACTGACCGCCGCGATTCCTCTGGAGCGGCCCTCGCTTTCCCTGGAGCAGCCACAGTGACGACGCCCCCGCCTCCACCCCCGACCCCCACCACGCCGACCGCGCCCACGGCCCCGGAACGGCCCCCCGTACGCATCCTCCTCTGCGATGACCACGTGGTCGTACGGGCCGGCCTCCTGGCCCTGCTGGACAGCGCCCCGGACATCGAGGTCGTCGGGGAGGCGGGCACCGGCGAGGAGGTACTCGCCCTCGCCGCGAAGCTCCACCCCGATGTCGTCCTCATGGACCTTCAGCTCGGCGCCGGCATCGACGGCGTGGAAACCACCCGCCGCCTCACCGCCACGGGTCAATCCCCCCAGTCTCCCCAGCCCCCTCATGTACTGGTCCTGACCACGTACGACACGGACGCGGACATCACCCGCGCCATCGAGGCGGGCGCGACCGGTTACCTCCTCAAGGCCGAACGCCCCGAGGAACTCTTCGCCGCGATCCACGCCGCGGCCCAGGGCCGCACGACGCTCTCGCCCCCGGTCGCCAGCCGCGTGATGGCCAACATGCGCACACCCCGCCCCACCCTCACCGACCGCGAACGGGACATCCTCACCCAGCTCGCCCAGGGCCTGGGCAACCGCGACATCGCCAAGGCCCTGTTCATCAGCGAGGCAACGGTGAAAACCCACCTGGGCCGCATCTACGGCAAACTCGGCGTGGACACCCGGGCCGGAGCGGTGGCAGTAGCGAAGGAACAGCGCCTGCTGCCATGACCCGAGGACGGCTGCGTCCAACCCTGGGATCTATCGCAGGAGTTACGGACAGAGTCGCGGCCCGCGGCGGTTTCGCAGTGCCCTGCCGGTGGGGTCAGTAGGGTCCGTGGGGTCAGCGGGCGAGGCGGGGGAAGAGGATCTCGGCGTTCTTGCGGTTGATGGCGTCGGCCTGGCCCGGGGCGTAGTCGGGGTAGGTCTCCAGGTAGTGGTTGTAGTAGCTCCCGGCCTCCTGCGGGGCGAAGGGCCAGTCACTGCCGTAGAGGACGTGGCCGGGTTCGGCGAAGGCGAGGAGGGCGGGTAGGGCGCTGGGACTGGCGGACAGGGCGGTGTCGAAGTAGAACCGCTTCAGGTCGCGCAGGATGTCCTCGGCCTTGCGCTCGCGGTCGACGACGGTGGAGGTCAGGCCGGTGAAGCGGTACGCGGCGTAGGGGAGGAAGCCGCCGCCGTGGGAGAGGATCACCCGCACGTTCGGGTAGCGGTTCATGACGCCGTTCAGTACCAGGTTGAGGGCGCTGCGAGTGGTGTCGAAGACGTAGTCGGCGAGCGGGGCTGGGGTGCCCGGGAGCAGGTCCATCGGGGGCTGTGCGGGGTGGATAAAGACGTTTGCGCCTCGGCGGTCGAGCTCGGCCCACAGCGGTTCGAAGTCGGGATCGCCGAGGTAGCGGCCGCGGGCGTTGGACATCAGTACGACGCCGTCGGCGTGCAGGTTGTCCAGCGCGTGGACGGCCTCCGCCACGGCGGCGTCGGCATCGGGCAGCGGGATGCTGGCGAAATGGCCGAAGCGGTCGGGGTGGTCCTTGACGACCTCGGCGCCGTACTCGTTCACGGCACGGGCGAGATCCCGGGCCTGCACGTCGTCGCCGAGATGGACGCCGGGAGCGGTGACGGACAGAACGCCGGTGGCGATGCCCTGCTCGTCCATCATCGCGATGGCGCTCTTCGGGCTCCAGTCCGGGATGGCCCAGCCGCCGGAGTCGAGGCCCTGTGCGGCGAGGATCTTGGCCCAAACCGGCGGAACGATGTGCTGGTGGACGTCGATGCGAGCGGCGAAAGACATATTGCTTCGCTCCCTAATGCTTAGCTTGCTAACAACATTCGTTTAGTAAGCTAACAGTCATGCGAGATGCAGGCAAACCCGAGACCGGCAACGCCCCCGACCTGCCCGTGGAGCCCGGCGTCGAAGATCTGGCCCAGGCCGCCGACCGGCTCTTCTACGCGATGCGACGCTCGCGGTCCGCCACCGTCGGCCAGTCCGCCGCCGGCCTGTCCATGGCGCAGCTGGCCCTGCTCGCCCCCCTGGCCGAGGACGCCGACGGTGAGGGCCTGCCCGTCGGCCGCCTGGCCGCTCGAGCCGAGGTCAGCGTGCCCACGGCCACCCGCATGCTCAAGCAACTGGAGGGCAAAAGCGTGGTCACCAGACGCCGCTCACCGCACGACGAGCGCCAGGTCCTCATCCGCCTCACCCAGGAAGGCGCCGAACACCTCGCAGTCATGCAGGCCCAGCTGCGCGCACGCCAGTACGCGGCCCTGTCGCAGTTCACTCCGCAGGAGCGGCACGTACTCGCCGCACAGCTGCACCGCCTCGCCGGCATCATCAGCGAGACCACTCCCAGGGCAGCCGGACCAGCGGCGGACGAGGGCTGAGCATCCAGGCGACGAACCCCGCCGACCTGGCCCCCAAAGCCGAGCACCCCAGGCCCCCCTCCACGCCGCACAATGTTTCGAACGGCCGAGAGGCGCTGTTGTTTCTGAGCGATGGATCGGCCTGCTGCGCCCGGGCCTACGCCTAGGCCTGCGCCTGGAGAACGCCACGGGCACGGGTACGGGTGGCGGTACGGGCGGCGCCTGAGGGAATCCGGCCGTATCCCGAGGTGCTGCTGACGGCGCGCCTGGAGACGACCGCACCGTATCCCTGGCACCCGGTCATCTGCCGGGAGTTCGCGCCGATGCCCGACGACGACCCGGTGTGGGACGAGGTGGAGTCCGAGGTCGCCCGCGGCGCCCTGGGGAGCCCGCCCGCTCGGCCCGGCTCGCCTAGCCGCTTGGCCGCCGGGCCGCCGGAAATCGTCAGCCCGCTTCGTCGGTCGGGAAGCGGGTGAGAACGGTACGGGCGAGTCCTTGGGCGTACTCGGCGTCCAGCAGCCCCGGGCGGAAGAGGATGCGGTACATCATCGGCGCCACCAGATGGTCGAGGACCGTGTCCACGTCGGGCGCCGGCTCGCCCCGCTCGGCGGCACGGTCGAGGAGCACGGCGACCTGCTCGACGGCGTATGCCGAGCACTGCCCGGCGTTACCGCCCTCCCGGTCACCGGCCAGCGCGTCCTGAATGTAGGCGCGGCCGGCCGCCGAGGACATCTCCTCCAGCCACTCCGCCGCCCAGGTCTCCAGGTCCGTGGCCAGGCTGCCGCGGTCGGCGGGCGGCCCGTCCGGGCGCAACCGCTCCACCGCCACATCGGACAGCAGTTCCTGCAGGTCCCCCCAGCGCCGGTAGATCGTCGAGGGGGTGACCTCGGCACGCGCCGCGATCAGCGGCACCGTCAGCGCCGCACGCCCCACCTCGGCTTCCAGCTCGCGCACGGCCCGGTGCACCGACTCCTGAACGCGTGCGCTCCGCCCGCCCGGGCGGCTCCTCGGCTTTGCTCCCATTCTCCTAGGTTAACGCTACTTCTTTGCTACAAGGTGGGCGTCCACCGCTGCCCGCGGCGCAGGCCCGCATTCCTTCTCGTACGCACCCGCCGCGCCCAGCAGCGCGGCCTCGCCGTACGGCCGCCCGATCAACTGCATACCGATCGGCAATCCGTGCAGGTCGAGTCCCACCGGCAGCGACAGTGCCGGCAGCCCGGTGATGTTCGCGGGCGCGCAGAGCCGTACGTACGCGTCGGCCACCGCCTCCGCCGTCCCGTCCGGCCAGACGAACGCCTCCTGCCCGGCCTGCGCGGCGGTCGCCGGTACGGTCGGCGCCGCGATCAGGTCCACCTGCCCCAACAGCCCCTCCCATTCCCGCCGCATCAGCGTGCGGGCCCGCTGGGCACGTATGTGGTCGACCGCGGGCAGCAGCGCCCCCGCTTCCAGCAACACCCGTACGTCGTCCCCGTACAGCTCGGGCGCCCGGCCCAACTGTTCGGCGTGGTACGCGGTCGCCTCGGGCACCATCAGCCCCCACTGGACCGCCTGGACGTAGCGGTGCAGCGGGATCTTCACGTCCACCAGATGGGCCCCGAGGTCGGCCATGCGGTCCAGGGCGGCCCGCACGGCGGCTTCCACCTGCGGGTCGACGCGGTCGAAGAAGTAGTCGCTGGGGACGCCCACGCGGACACCGTCCAGCCCGCCGCCTACGCCTCGCGGTATCCCGTACCCGTCCCCTCCGAATCCGTACCCGTGCCCGTGTCCGTGTCCGTCCGGGCCGCGCTCGGCGATCGCGTCCAGTACCAACCCGGCGTCCCGCACCGTACGCGTGATCGGGCCGACGTGGTCCAGCGACCAGGACAGCGCCGCCACCCCTTCCCGCGGCACCAATCCGTACGTCGGCTTCAGACCGACCGCTCCGGTCAGCGCGGCGGGCACCCGGATCGAGCCGCCCGTGTCCGTCCCCAGCGCGAACGTCGCCGACCCGGCCGCCACCGCGGCCGCCGATCCGCCGCTGGAACCTCCCGGCACCCGGTCCGGCGCCCACGGATTGCGGGTCTGCGGCGTCGTCAGGCCGTAGGCGAACTCGTGCGTGTGCGCCTTGCCCAGCAGCACCGCGCCCGCCCGCTTCAGCCGCGCGGCGACGGCGGCATCCCGGTCCGGTACCCGGCCGGCGCGGACGGCCGAACCGGACGCGGTCACCACGCCCGCGGTGTCGATGAGGTCCTTGAGTGCCATGGGTATGCCGTGCAGCGGGCCGCGGCGCCGCCCCGCGGCTATCTCCCGCTCCGCAGCGCCGGCCTGCTCGCGTGCCGAGTCCGCCGTGACCGCCGCGTAGGCGTTCACGAGCGGCTCGGTCGCCTCGATGCGCGCCAGGACGGATTCGGTCAGGTCCACCGGGGACAGGTGGCCTCCGCCGATCGCGTCGGCCGCCTCGGCGAGGGAGAGCTCGTAGGGCTGCACGGCCGTCACCGCTCGTCGGCGCGGTAGGAGGGGGCGGGCGGGACGTCCGCCAGGTCGAGCTCCCGGAGGCGGCTGACCACGCTCAGGATGTGGTCGGCGGTGGCGGCCACGACCGGATGCCGGTCACCGCGCAGCGGAACCCCGGCGCGCTCGGCCGCCGCCGCGGCGCTCTGCGGAGTATGACCAGGAAGGGGAGGGAGGGGAGAGGGGGGAGGGAGCGGAGGAACGTGCGTCAGGGCCATGGCTGATCCGCATCTTTCGTGAGTGGTCATGAGTGCTCGTGAGTGTGGTCGTGAGTCCGACGGTAGGCCGCCATCCACCACTAACGCAAACTATTTGCTTTAATGGCCTGCCTCTTCTACCATTAACGCAATGCCTGTGCTTTAAGGTTCCCGGCTCCCACACTCGCCTCTCGCCCTCAAGGACCCTCATGGCTGCCCCCGCTCCCACCCCCACCCCTACTCCCGCCACTTGGACCATCGGCGACATCACCGTCCACCGCATCGACGAGACCGAACTCCCGCCGGAGACCGGCCCCTGGCTGCTCCCCGACGCCACCCCGGACGTGGTCGCCGCAGCCCCCTGGCTACGCCCTGATTTCGCCCGTCCCGACAACGGCCTGCGCCTCGCCAGCCACTCCTTCGCCGTGCGCGCGGGTGGACGGCGCATCCTCGTCGACACCGGCATCGGTAACGGCAAGGACCGCGCCAACCCCGCCTGGAATCACCTCCGTACGGACTACCTCGCCCGCCTCGAACAGGCAGGTTTCCCACCCGAGTCCATCGACCTGGTCGTCCTCACCCACCTGCACACCGATCACGTCGGCTGGAACACCCGTTACCGCGACGGTGCATGGGTCCCCACCTTTCCCCACGCGCGTTATCTGGTCGCGCGCGACGAGTGGGCGTACTGGTCAGCCGCCGAACTGGACGCCCCGAGGCAGCAGATGTTCCGCGATTCCGTCCACCCGGTGCACGAGCACGGCCTGCTCGACCCGATCGACGTCCCCGCCGCGGGCGCGGAGATCGCCCCCGGCGTGACCCTCGTACCCACTCCTGGACACACCCCCGGCCAGGTCGCCGTCCGGCTGACCGACGCCGGACAGTCGGCACTGATCACCGGCGACTGCATCCACCACCCCGTCCAGCTCAGCCGCCCCGACCTGAGCAGCTGCGTCGACATCGACCCGGCCCGCGCCGCGGCCACCCGCCACGACCTGCTCGCATCCCTCGCCGGCACCGACACACTCGTCCTCGGCAGCCACTTCCCCCCGCCCACCGCCGGCCTCGTCCGCCCCGACACCTCCGGCTACCGCCTCGTCCCGATACCCGGGCAGTAACCGACGCCGAGCCCGAGCCCGCTCCACGCCACCCTCCTGACAGCTCAGCGCCTTAGGAGTGGACCGTTGGGCGGCGCACCGTGGCGACGCGAGTGGCGGCCACGCGCTGACCACCGTGCTCGTCGCCGTGGTACCGGGTGGTTCGCTGGTGGTAATAGACGTTGCCACTGATCAGGTGGCCAAGTTCGGTGACGTAGCGGGAGATGTCCGCTCGCCCGGCCAGAGGCCCTTCGGCGATCCGCCGGCGGGCCGCGACGAAAGCGTCCTCCACCTCACCGATCAACTCCGCGAGCCTGTCGATGGCCTGCTGCAGCGCACGACCCTCCCGTACGACGAAGATCCACACCGCATTCATGACCTCCCTGGCGTCGTACTCCTTGGGGAAGGAGTACAGGTCGTTCACCAGGACCATGTGATCGATCGTCAGGTCACGTACCAGTGCGAGGTCTTCGCTCTCGTCGAGCTTCCGGCCGAGGTCGAGGCCGAGCGCGAACTCCGTCTGGATGGTCGCCCAGTATCCGAAGAGGTTGGTCCGGCGCCCCTGCATGTACGTCGCGAAGTCCGGCAAGCTGCCGTCCTTGCGCTCTTCGGCCTCCTGGACCGCGCTGTGCAGGATGTCCCGGTAGGCGTCCCGGTAGCGACGAGCAACGGCCGGTGTCATCTGCGGGATGGCCAACGCCATCGCGTCGCCCAGCATCCGCCCGGCCGGGAAGTCATCTCCGGCCTGCTCCCCGTCGACCACGCGGAGGTACCGGTCCCGCAAGCGGGCGGCGGCCCGCACACTCTCCTGGACGCCCGGACGACTGAAGGCATCGTCGACGATGCCGGAGGGAATCATCAGGTTCGGAAGCGTGAAGGCACGGTCTTCCTTCGTATGCGGATAACACACAGGCCCATAGAGGCATGCGCTGGCGGATATAGCGCTCTGCGAGCGTCGCTTTCCCGAAGTAGGCGGTCAGATACGGCCGGACCCACTCACCGCACTGTTCCTCGATCCGCTCGCTGTCCGCGTGACACTCCACGGGCAACACCGAGGGAAGCTCCGGCACGAAGAACTCCGTGCCAGGAGGAAGCGAAACATTCACTCTCAACACCAACGTCCCGAACGGCTCAGACTCAACGACTCAGACCCAACGACTCAGACCCAACGATCCAGCAAAGAGTGCCACGCCGGCCCGAGAAAAGGCAGTAACGCAAGCACTCTTCACCGCGAAGGAGAAACTTCGTACTAGGCATTCTTCCGAGTTATCGGGCCGTCGACGTATCACGTCAGCCTGGAACGCTGGATCTACTCGGCCCAGGCGCTCACTTGATCACCACAGGATTGACGGGGGCGCCGGTCCCGCGGTGCACCTTCAGGGGCGCCGCCGTGTAGAGGAACGCGTACCGACCGTCCTCCGCACAGTTCGCGGCGAGCTTCTCCAGGTCGCAGATCTCGGTGAAGGCGATACCGAGGTTACGCATCAGGGCGCAGTGCAGCGACAGGGCGAAGCCGGTCTCGGGGTCGCGAGTGCGCTCGTTGGCGAAGGTGTCCGTGACGAGGTTGGGGATTTCCCTGTCCTGGAACCACCGGACCAGCTCCGGGCTGTACGTCAGGCCGGGCTCGCAGAAGTCCTCGTAGAACGCGTCGCCCTGCTCATGGAAGAGCCGCAGAAAATTCGTGCGGACCAGCAGGATGTCGCGCGGCTCGATGGTGACACCCTGAGCCTCGGCGCAGGCTTCCAGGTCCTCGTGGGTGAAGGGCTCACCCTTGTCCAAATTCTTCTTGCCGCGGAAGCGCGCCATGTCGAGGAGAATTCCGCGGCCGACCACACCGCGTTCGGCGATCGGCTCGACACCGGCCTTGTCCATACCGCCGACTGTCGTCCGCGCGTCGTATCCATTCCAGATCTGGCCGCCGTACCAGACATGACCGAGCGCGTCGTACTGCGTCGACCCTTGCAGGAATGCCTCGATCTTGTCGTCGGCGTAGTGCAGCCCGCTGGGAGATGCCGGAGCGTCCGGACCGTCCCAGCTCGACTCGTCCATGACCATGGTGCGCTCGGCGGGCGCGCGCCCCGGCCACACCGGATCCCCCTTCGGATCCCCGATCAGCCGCTGCAGGGTAAAAACCTGCCCGGAGCGGATATGGGCGGCGCCGCGCAGCACCTCGGCCGCGTCAAGATAATTCAGCGCACCGACCTCGTCGTCGGGCCCCCACTTGCCCCAGTTGCTCGGAGCGTCACGGAGAAGGTCGCTCATGGATGCACTCTCACTCATAGTTTCACAGTACACATAAGCCATCGCGGCTCCTCCAGGCGTGCCGAGGCTTACACGGACGCGGTGAAACTCGCACGGAGCGTGGCTCCGCAGTTCGCCGGAGTCGCCCACACCCGCAGGCGGGGCCGTCAGGCCCGGGTGAAGCTTCTGGTGTCCAGGCCCAGCCAGGAGTGCAGGCCCGCTTCGCCGGCGGGAAGGATGCGGAGTGCTCGGCTGTTGGGTGAGCGTTCCAGCCAGCCGCGGTCGACGCACGCGTTCAGCACCGCGGCACCCACAGCGCCTGACAGATGGTGGCACTGCTCGGTCCAGTCCACGCAGTAGCGCACGACCGGCCTGCGGGTTTCCGGGAGCGTCACGCCGATCTCAGCGAGCATGTCCCAGCCTCGCGGGGTGACGCGGTATTCGAGGTCCTTACCTCGGGAGGAGAGCTTGTCCTGTATTGCGCGGTTCGGGTCATGGCGGCCGTCTCCGCCGACCACTGCCTCACGGTCGATCAAGGCCCGCATGACGCCCACGCCGAGATGTCCGGCCAGGTGGTCGTAGCAGGTACGGGCGACGCGCAGCGCCCGGGCGCGGGTGCCGGAGCGCAGCGACTTCGGCTCGAACGGCGGGGCCAGCCGGGCCAGGGACTCGATGGCGCGGGCCACCTCGGGAGAAGCCAGGCTGTAGTAGCGGTGCCGCCCTTGCGTCTGGACGCGAAGCATCCTGCCGTCCACGAGCCGGCTGAGATGGCCGCTCATCGTGGACAGGGCCACGCCGGCCTCGGAGGCCAGCATGGACATGGGGAGCGAGCGTTTGTCGAGCAGCGCGAGAAGAATGCGGGCCCGGGTCCTGTCGCCGATCAATGCTGCGGGATCAACGAAATTGGCGTCGCCGGCGAGATCACGCATCGGCTTGACTTTCCCCCTCGTACATCAAGAAGCCTGGAAGAGACCTGGTCCGTCGAGAGACCTGACGGTCTACTCATAACACAAGATAAACAGAGACGTTGAGCAATGCCAACCGGAAAGCAATCGCCAGGCGAAAAGTGACGGTTTGCTGCGTGTGCCGCTATGTAAGTTTTCCCGCGGCATGGAATCAGTAAATTCTCGGCGATGAAGGTAATGCGATTCTCCGCGGCATCGATGTCGGCACGCTTCGGCCGGGACCGAAGAAATACGGGGTTACGGTGAGCGGGCCGACGGGGAGTCCGATGCCTGACGCCCGCCGCCTGACGCCCCGTCAACAGTGAGCAGCAGAGAAAGGTGTGCCACGTGCCGGACGCACAAGTGCACGAGTCCGGATCCGCCACCACCGCTCGGCAGGTGTACGGACGCCCGTCACAACTCCCCCTGATCGCCCTGTGCATGGGCATTTTCCTGGTCATACTGGACGCCACGATCGTCACGGTGGCCCTTCCTCCCATCGGGAAGGAATTCGGTTCCGGCGGTGACCTCACCGGTGTCCAGTGGGTGGCGGACGGGTACACCGTTGCGTTCGCCGGACTGCTGCTGTCCGCCGGATCCATCGGCGACAAACTCGGCAGCCGCTCCGCGTTCCAGGCCGGGCTGGCGTTGTTCGTCGTCACCTCGGCCGGCTGCGGCTTCGCGCCGTCCCTGTGGTTCCTCGTCGTGATGCGGCTGTTGCAGGGGCTGGCGGCGGCGCTCGTCGTACCGACTTCCCTGGCGCTGATCCACGCTTCGTACGCGGACAAGAAGGACCGCGCCAAGGCGATCGGCCTCTGGGGCGGGATCGGCGGCCTGGCCGCGGCTTCCGGCCCGGTACTGGGCGGTCTGCTGGTCGCGGCCTTCGGCTGGCGGGCGGTGTTCTACGTGAACCTGCCGTTCGGCATCCTCGGACTTGTACTGACGGCACGTTACGTCGTGGCACCGCGGCGCAAGCGCGGCGCCGCACTCGACCTGCCCGGACAGGTACTGGGCATCCTGGCGCTGGTCGCGGTGGCGTTCGGCATCATCGAGGCGGGGCACACCGGCTGGACGGACCCGCTCGTCCTCTCCTCGCTGGCCCTCTTCGTACTCTGCGGCGCGGGCTTCCTGCTGGTGGAGAAGCGCACCGCCGACCCGATGCTGCCACTCGGGCTGTTCCGCGACGCCACCTTCTCCAGCGCCACGGCCGTCGGCCTCTTCCTGAACATCGGCTTCTACGGTCAGCTGTTCGTCGTCAGCTTCTACTTCCAGCAGTACCGCCATTACGCGGTCCTCTGGGCAGGGCTCGCACTCCTGCCGCAGACCGCCATGGCGGCCGTCGCCTCCACGCTCGGCGGTCGGATGACGGCACGCACCGGGCCCCGCAAACCGATGCTGCTGGGACTCGGGCTGGGCGCGTTGGGATTCGTCGGGCTGCTGCTGGCGGGCCGGTCAACGCCGTACCTTGAACTGGTGCTGCCACTGGCCGCCATCGGCTTCGGCACCGCCTTCACCATGCCGGCTGCGGTCGCCGCGGTCGTCGAATCGGCGCCCGCCCACCGGGCCGGGGTGGCATCGGGCGTACTCAACGCCGCCCGCCAGGTCGGCAGCGCGGTGGGCGTGGCCCTGCTGGGCGCACTGATCACCCAGACCCCCGACTTCGTCGACGGTATGCGCATCGGCACAGTGATCAGCGTGGCCTGTTTCGCCGCGGGAATCCTCCTGGCGCTCTGCGGCGTGGAGCGGGTGCGGGGAGAGTAGATTTCAGCCGTCCCGAAGGTCATCTCCGGAGGCCGTCCTCCAGACACCACACAGAAATCCGCTGTACGAGATTGTTGCCGAAGCCGCCGCGGTTCCAGGGCTGGGTGACGGGCTGAGTATGTCCCGAGGCGTCGGTGGCGCGGACGCTGAGTACGTGGCGGCCGGGCGTGGCCGTCCAGGGCGCCTGCCAGTACCGCCAGGCCCAGTCGCGCCCGTCCGGCGGCGCGAGGGAGGCGTCACGCCAGGAGTGCCCGTCGTCCGTGCTCACCTCGACCTTGGTGACCGGGGCGCGGCCGGACCAGGCCCGGCCTTCCAGGCGCACGGGGCCGGGGCGTACGACGCGGGTGCGCGTCATGAAGTCCGGGAAGCCGGGCGGGATCATCAGGGCCCGCGGGGCGATCCGGGTGACCGGCTCACCAGGCTCTTCGGCCTCCTGCCGGTAGCGGTAGGCCACGTCCTGCTGGAATCCGGTGAACGGGCTGTCGACGAGGGTGATGTCCCGCAGCCACTTCACGTGCGCCATGCCGTACCAGCCAGGGACCACCAGCCGCAGCGGACAGCCGTGCTGTGGCGGCAGCGGCGCGCCGTTCATTTCGTACGCCACCAGCACCTCCGGATCGCCGCCGGTCGCGTCCGCCAGTGGCAGGCTTCGCTGGTAGTCCTGCTCGATGCCGCGCTCGATGCCGTGATCGGCGCCGGTGAAGACGGCCTCGACCGCGTCCGGCTCCACGCCCGCCCTGTCGAGCAGCGTGCGCAGCGGTACCCCGGTCCACTCGGCGGTGCCGACCGCCTCGACCAGCCACGGCTGGCTCACGGGCCGTGGCGTGAGCCGGGCCCGGCCGTTGCCGGCGCACTCCATCGTCACCCGTTGGGTGACGGCCGGGAAGGACCGCAAGGTGGCCATGTCCAGGGTCAGCGGGGTACGTACTCGGCCGCGCACTGTCAGCTTCCACGTGCGGGCATCGGCTGCGGGGATGTCGTAGTGCACCAGTACGTAGTGCAGCCCGGGCGGGGTGAGGTCGTAGCGCAGGGCCTCCAGCGGCAGCCCGTGATTGCGGGCCGCGAGCGCGAGTTCCGCCAGGCTGATGCCCTCCGCGGGGGCTGCCAGCCGCGCCGGCGCGCTGAGCTCCGCAGTGAGGTCCGCAGTGGGGTCCGCACTGGGGTCCGCAGTGAGGTCCGCACTGGGGTCAATGTCGCGGCCGTCATCCATGCCTCCATGGTGCGCGCTCAGCCCGGCCCGGTCACGTACAGCGGTGGCCATTGCACGTAGAGCGGTGGCGATTGCACATGCCGTCGCCCAGGAGGACGCTGGTCATGTAAGCCCTGTGGTGTCTTTTGTGTGCTTCCCGGCCGCTGACGGCGCCGGGGCACCGGCGCGCACCTGCACCACCGGCGTCCCCAGCAGGGGAAATGCCCGGCGGATTGCGGGCTGTATCCCAGCGGGTTGCGGACAGGACCGTACCGCGCCGCTGCGAGGAGAGCGTCATGGACGGCACCACTCTGGAAGGGATGCGGACCGCACTGCGCGGCCCGGTCATCGCTCCACAGGACTCGGAGTACGACGAGTCCCGCAAGATTTACAACGCAATGATCGACCGGCGGCCGGCCGCCCTCGTGCGCTGCACGGACGCCGCTGACGTGATGAATGCTGTCGACTTCATCCGGGATCACGATCTCGAACTCGCGATCCGGGGCGGCGGACACAGCGGCGCCGGGCTGTCCTTGGTGGACGACGGCGTCACCATCGACCTGTCACCGATGCGCGGGGTGCGGGTCGATCACGTCGCGCGGACCGCCCAGGTCGGCGGCGGTACGCTGCTCGGCGACCTCGACCATGCCGCCCACGGCTTCGGCCTCGCCACCCCCGCCGGCATCATGTCGACGACGGGCGTCGGGGGCCTCACCCTTGGCGGCGGGCACGGCCACCTCACGCGTAAGTACGGCCTGACCGTGGACAACCTGCTGGCCGCGGACGTCGTACTCGCCGACGGCAGCTTCGTCACCGCGAACGAGAGGGATCACCCGGACCTGTTCTGGGCACTGCGGGGCGGCGGCGGGAACTTCGGCGTCGTCACGTCGTTCACCTTCCAACTGCACCCGGTGCACACCGTGGGCGTCGCGGTCACCCTATGGACGCTGGACCGCATCCGCGACGTACTGCAGTGGTACCGCGACTTCCTGCCGCAGGCGACCGAGGACCTGAACGGCTTCTTCGCGGAGCTCGTCGTGCCGCCCGCTCCGCCGTTCCCCGAAGAGATCCACGGGCACAAGATGTGCGGCGTGGTGTGGTGCTGGACGGGTGACCTCGACCGCTTGGAGGAGGTGTTCGCGCCGGTACAGGAGCCCGCTCCACCGGCCTTCCATTTCGCGGCACCGATGCCCTACCCCGCGCTGCAGAGCATGTTCGACGAGCTGATCCCCACCGGCCTGCAGTGGTACTGGCGCGGCGACCTGTTCGACCGGATCACGGACGACTCCATCGACGCCCACGCCAAGTACGCGGAGGCCAACCCCACCGCCCTGTCGACTCTCCACCTCTATCCGATCGACGGCGCCGCCCACCGCGTGAACCACGAGGACACCGCGTGGGGTTACCGCGACGCCGTCTGGTCCGGCGTCATCGCCGGCATCGACCCCGACCCGGCCAACGCCGAGACCATCAAGCGGTGGGCCGTCGACTACTGGGAAGCTCTGCACCCGCACTCCATGGGCGCCGCGTACGTGAACTTCATCGGCGCGGGCGAGTCCCAGCAACGGGTGAAGGCCACCTACCGCGACCACTACGACCGCCTCGCCGCGGTAAAACGCACCTACGACCCGCACAACCTCTTCCACACCAACCAGAACATCGAGCCTGCCCCATAGAGCTCGTAACACGATCACGATCCGGGCTTCTTGAGGCGTGTCCACGCACGCGCGGGTCGTTGGCGGTGCGCGCCCCGAAGGCGCGATGTCCTTCGGCGCGCGCGGCAGGGGTTCGGGTTCAGGCGTTGTAGCCGCCGTGGGCGTCCAGCACCGCGCCCGTGACGTACGACGCGGCGGGGCTCGCCAGGAAGGCGATCGCCGCGGCGATTTCGTCAGGGTGCCCCATGCGTTGCAGGGACAGCGAGCTGACCAGGGCATTGAGGGTCTCGGGGTCCGGCGGTTGCATGCCGCCCTCCATCAGTCCGGCCTCCACGACGTTGGCCGTGATGTTCCGGGGCCCGAGGTCGCGTGCGACGCCCATGGTGTACCTCTCGATCCCGGACTTGGTCGCCGAGTAGTCGGCAAGGCCGGGGGCGCCGACCCGGGAGCCCAGGCCGGAACTCACCGTGATGATGCGGCCGCCCGTGCGCAGCACTCGGGAGGCGGCCCGGATGACGGCGATCACGCCGAGGTAGTTGGTGGCGTGCATCCGGTCCAGTGCGGCGGTGTCGGCGTCCGGGTCGTCCACCGTGCGGCCCTGCTCCACCGAGATCGCCGCGTTGTTGACGAGAATGTCCAGGCCGCCCAAGTGCGCGACCACGTCGTCGATCAGCGCCGGCGCCTGACTCATGTCTGCCTGGTCGGACTTGAAGGCGATGGCCTTCGCTCCCTTGAGGCGAACGTCGTCGACGACGGCCTGCGCCTGCTTCTCGGAGCTGACATAGGTGAAGGCGACGTCGGCGCCCTGCTCGGCCAGCAGTCGTACGGTCGCGGCTCCCAGTCCGCGCGACCCCCCGGTGACCAGGGCGACCTTGCCCGTGAGTGGCTTGCTCATTCTTCTCACCTCGTTGATTGACCCTTCCCCGATAGTCGTAACGCTAATTGTTACGACACCTTGTTGCAACTATCGCTGTTACGACTGCGCTGTCGTAACATAAAGCGTTGCGGCCGAGAGGAGGAGTTCATGAGCGCCAACAGCAGGTTGACCCTTGCCACCCACGCGCTGGCCTGGATCGGTCTCTACCAGCGCCAGGGCCATGAGGTCGCCACCTCCGAGCAGATCGCGACCAGCGCGAACACCAACCCCGTGGTGATCAGGCGGCTGCTCGGCGAGCTGCGCAGGGCCGGGCTCGTGGAGTCCCGGCGGGGTGTGGGCGCGGGCTGGTCGCTGGCGCGCGAGCTGGGGTCGATGACCCTGCTCGACGTGTACGAGGCAGTGGAACCCGGCCCGCTGTTCGCGATGCACCGCACCACCCCGGACCAGGGATGCGTGGTGGGTTACGGCATCCAGCCGGCGATGCAGGGCGTCTACGAGGGCATCGAGGAGACCCTGAGACACGAGCTGGCCCGCGTCACGCTCGAGAACGTACTCCGGGACGTACTCGCGGCACCTCGCTAGCCTCCCCGTTACGCCCTGACATCACCAAGATCCCCATCCATGCCCAGGTCGGCGAACAGCCTGGCAACCAGTCACGCCATAGACGGTTGCAGTATTAGACCGCGTCCTACGAGCTCGTAACTTGATCTCGTTGAAGTGCCCGGGTCCGGCACGCGGTCGGCGAACTCGACTGGTCCCGCGCGTGCGTGGACGGCTCCCACATCCGCGCGAAAAAGGGGGCGCCGACACTGGTCCGTCGCCGGTCGACCGACGAAAGACGGGCAGCAAACACCACCTGATCTGCGACGGACGCGGCACCCCGGTCAAGGTCGTCACCACCGCGGCCAACGTCAACGACGTCACCCAGGCCCTCGCCCTGGTCGATGGCATCCCGCCCGTGGCCGGACGACCCGGCCGACCCGCGCCGTCACCCCGACTCACTCCTCGGTGACAAGGGCTACGACTCCAATCCCAACCGGCGGGAGCTGCGCAAGCGGCGGATCTTGCCGGTCAACTCCCGCAAGGGCACCCCGAACATCAAGGGCCTGGGCAAACTCCGCTACGTCGTGGAGCAGACCTTCGCCCTGCTCCACCAGTTCAAGCGCCTTGCCGTCCGCTGGGAACGCCGAACCGAACTCCACGATGCCTTCTTCTCGTTGGCCTGCAGTCTCATCTGCTGGAGACGCCTCAAGAAGGCCCGCCCGTGATCGTTTTACGAGCTCATAGGGCCCGAGGCCCGAGACCTGACGGCAATCAATTCGCCGCCGCGGGCCCGATGTTCCCGCGCAGAGGGTCCGCGCCGCGTCCACCCTCCTGCCGCCACTCCACCACATGCCACCTCGTGCCACCGAACCGGGGCCGGGGGCGGCTCCCCGCCGCTCCTATCGCCGTGTCGAGCCCCGTGGCCGGAGACGAGCCTTGGTCAGCCGTGGTGAGCGGGCCTCCTCGCCGGCGACAAGGGCCTGGAGGATGTCCAGCAGGGCTCCCACACTCTCCACCGGATTCAGCTCCACCGCCGAGATGGCAGGGCGACTGTTGCGCGCATGCTCGGAATCCGAGCCGGCCACCACCATGGTCCGCTCAGGCACCCCGACACCCCGCGCCATGAGCCCCTGCTGCACACCAGCCGCATGCCGCCCGGTGAGACAGAAAACCGCATCCGGTATACCGTCGTCGACGATCCGGCCTGCCAGCTCCACGCCGCCCTCGACGCCTGCCCGCTCGGCCAGTTCGTAGAGCCGGGGCGTGGTTCCCCGCTCGGCGCACCAGCTCAGGTAGGTGTCCTGGTGCTCGAGGTTCCACGCGTTCGGGTCGGTGCCGCGCACCAGCGCGATACTGCGCGCACCCCCGGCCTCCAGATGGGCCAGGACCTGGCGCGCGGAGGCCGCGTCGTCCTCCGAAGCCCAGTGCGAGAAGTCCGGGCGTCCGGGGACGCGGCCATAGGTGACGTAGGGGATGCCGCGCTTCTCCAACAGCGCGACGACCGGGTCGTCCAGGTGTGGGTTGGTGACGATGTAGCCGTCCATCGAGAACGTCAGCGGCGGTACCGGCGTCCGCGTCAGATCCGGTACGAGCATGAGACTCAGCCCCCGGGCCAGCGCCTGCGAGGCCGCCACGCCCACGAATCTCTCGAAGACGTCCACGCCGACCGGGGCGTAGTCACCCAGGGCGTCCAGGGAACGGAGTACCAGCCCGACCGCACCCATGGTGGACCGCCGCAGACCACGGGCGAGCGCGTCGGCCTCGTAACCCATCTCGTCGGCGACGGTGCGGATGTGCGCACGCGTGGCCTCGCTCAGGGTGCCTTTGCCGTTGAGGGCGTGCGAAACGGCGGTGATGGAGACACCGGCCCGCCGAGCCACGTCTTTGATGGTGATGCCGTGCGTCCGTGCCATGGCGCCGCCTGGGGTCTGGGGTCGGGTCGGGTCGGGGGGGCTGGTGTCGGGGACTGATCTCGGGGACTGATCTCGGGGGCTGCTCTCGGAGACGGATCTCGGGAGTCGCGGAAATCAATGCGCCGTCCAGCATTGTATAAAACGTTTTACATTCCTAGCGTGACTCCGCGCCGCACAGAACAGACAGACGTCGGGAGCGACGTCACTGGGCGCCCGAGTCCCCGAGCCCGGGAGGAACCCCGTGGAGCTGCACACCCTCAGGACCGAGACGACGGATCCCCGCGAACGCGGGTACCTGCTCGGCACACGATTCGGCGCCCAGGTCCGGCGTGCCACGGAGCTGTACTTGGAGCACTTCGCCGTACTGGGCATCCCGGCGGAACGGGCGCGTGACATCGCCGACCGCAGCCATGAGGCCCTGCGGGCCTGGGCGCCGGCTCTGGCCGAGGAATCGGACGCCTGCGCCGACGCGGCGGGCATCGAGCGCTGGATGGTGGCTGCCGTCGGTGCCCGTACCGAAATCCTCGCCGCCTGTCCGCCGGCCAAGGAGGGCGAGTGCTCGACGGCGGTATTCACGCCCGCGGGAGCCGCGCCGGAGACAGTACAGACGTGGGACTGGCACGAGTCGCTCGTACCGGACGCCCTGCTGCACGAGCTGACCCCGAGTACGGGGCGCACGGTCAAGCTCTTCACCGAGTTCGGCGCACCGGCAAAGATCGGCGTCAACAGCGCCGGTCTTGGTGTGCACTTCAACATCCTTTTCCACCGCTCCGACTCCGACGCCGGTGGAATCCCCGTACACGCGATCGCCCGCCGCATCCTCGACGAAGCCGACACCCTCGACCAGGCCATCGAGCTCGCCTCGACAGCGCCGGTGAGCGCCTCGACCTCGCTCACCGTGGTCACCGACGACTCTCCGGCTGCGAGTCTCGAGCTGTCCCCGGCCGGGCTCGCGGTGGTACCGGCCGGCGAGGACGGCTGGCTACTGCACACCAATCACTTCCTCGACCCCGGGCTCAGTGCCGGGGACACCGGCCGGGCCGACTCGTCGACGGCGGAACGCTTCGCGCACCTGCGCAAGGTCCGCTCGGCGCTGCCGGGCCTCGCTCCCGCCGAGCGGGCGAAGGCGCTGTGCGGCGACGCCGGAGCGGACGCTGTTGTCTGTATGCGGCCGGATACGGCGAAGCCGCTGCACGAGCAGTGGGGCACCCTGCTCACCATCGGCCTGGACGTCGACCGGTGCGCGCTGGACTACGTGGCGGGCACGCCGGACGAGGCTGCGCGGCAGGGCTTCGCTCGGTTCTGAACGGCGACGTTTCCCCTCTGGCTGTTCCTCTTCTGATCTTTTCTTCCCGGGCCCTCGCTCCGGAGCTCCCCCCCGGGGGGGGTTCCCCCCCGCCCCCGCCCCTCCCCCTCCCCTCCCTCCTCACTCCCTTCCCCTCACCTCCTTCCCCCTCGCCCTCCCTCCCCTCGACCTCCCCCGACCTTCCCCCTCCCGACCTTCCCTCCCTTGCCCTTGGAAGGATCTGCCATGACGGAGACCGTCAGACCCGGCCTGAAGGCACAGGTCGCCACAGCCACGCGCACCTTCTTCATCTCCGGTTTCGGAACAGCGCTGGAGTTCTACGACTTCATCATTTACGGCCTCGCCGCCGCGCTCGTCTTCCCGACCCTCTTCTTCCCCAGCTTCGACCCCACGGTGGGCACTCTCGTCGCCTTTGCGGCCTTCGGCAGCGGCTTCATCGCCCGCCCCCTCGGCGGCATCGTGATCGGCCACTTCGGCGACCGGATCGGGCGCAAGGCCATGCTGGTGCTCACGCTCCTGATCATGGGAACCAGTACCTTCCTCATCGGCTGCCTGCCCGACTACCGCACCGTGGGCGTCGCCGCGCCGATCATGCTCGTGGTCCTCCGTCTCATTCAGGGCTTCGCGGCCGGCGGCGAGTGGGGCGGCGCGTCCCTGTTCGGCATCGAGAACGCCCCGGAGAACCGCCGTGGCCTGTGGGGCAGCTTTACGAGCGCCGGCATCGGGGTCGGCAGCCTCTTCGGTACCGGCGTGTTCACCTTGATCACCCTGCTGTCGCAGAAGCAACTGCAGAACTGGGCATGGCGCGTGCCGTTCTGGCTGGGCGGCCTGCTGGTCCTGGCGGGCGTCGTGGCCCGCAGTCGTATGCCCCGGGAGGAGCGCCGCACCGAGCATGCACCCCGGGTGCCGATCCTGGAATCCATCAAGCGGCACCCGCGCCAGATGCTGCTGGCCATCGGCGTGGCCTTCGGCTACAACACCCTGGCCTACATCGGCACGATCTTCACCGTGACCTACGCCGAGGAACTCGGCTACAGCCACACCGAATCACTGTTGCTGCAGGCGGCGGGCTCCATCGCCTTCACCCTCGCCGTACCTGTCATGGCCCTCCTCTCCGACCGGATCGGCCGCAAGCCCGTGGTGATCCTCGGCACCCTCGCCTACGGGGCGTTCTTCTTCGCCTACTTCCCCATGGTGGACGGGCACATCCTGGTGCTGGCAACCGTCGCCTACATACTGGTGAACGTACTCATGGCCGCTCCCCAGGGCTGCATCCCGGCCTTCCTGGGCGAACAATTCGCGAGCGCCACCCGTTACTCCGCCATCTCCGCCACCTACCAGACCGGCGCGGCACTGGGCGGCGGCACAGCGGCCACCACCGCGACCGCCCTCTTCATCGCCTTCGACGGCAATCCGATCGGCGTCGGTATCTACTCCGGCGCAGCGGCAGTCATCCTGGCACTCTGCGCCTGGGGTCTGCGGGAGACCTTCAAGGTCCCGACGTCAGAACTCGGCACGCGTCCGCCGGCTAATCGTGACGCCGGCGGCCCTGGACGGTGCGGTCACCTGAAAGTCACCCACCCCACCAGGCGGCAATGACGCGGCCGCGTCGTCCTCTCTTCATTTCCTCCTTCTCGTGTCCTTATGTCCTTGGCGAGATCAGGTGGCGGGCGAGGGTTTGGGGATTGATCGGCGTGGGGGTGCGGGAGTTGATGGGCGAGGTGGGGTGTCGGCTCGGCCTTTTTCGTAGATGGTCAGGCCCGAAGAGCAGCCGAGGGGGACCAGGAGTAGTTCTACGAAGAGGGCCTTCCAGGCGTAGACGAGGTTGACGATCTTGGTGGCGTAGACGCAGGGGAGGTTGATGAGGACAGTGGCGAGGCGGAGGCGGCGTCTGCGGGCGGCGTAGAGCAAGGGTGGGGTGGTCAGGAGGAGTTCGGCGCCGGACCACCACGCGAGGGTCGTGCCCAGCGATTGATCCGTCGTCGCGGCCGCCACGAAAGGTGTGGCCCACCACAGCGGAGCGGTGAGGATTTCCAGGAGGGCGAGCAGCACCCAGACGGCGAGCAGTGGTTTGCGGACGATGAGCTCGCCGAGATGGAGGCGGACGTTCTGGCAGAAGCCGGCCATCCAGCGCCAGACCTGTTTTCGGAGGTAGGTGAGGGTTTCCGGGTCGGCGGCCCAGGCCGTGGCGTCGGGGACGTAGCGCGCCCGTCTGCCCTGGATCTGCTGGGACCAGGTGAAGTCCATGTCCTCGACGATGGTGCGTTCGGGAAAGCCGCCGAAGGCCATCAGGTCGGCGCGGCGGAAGACCGAGCAGCATCCGGAGCAGACCATGGGGCTGCCTGCGAGGGCCTGGATGGGGCGGTGGAAGTGGAAGCCGAAGAGGTATTCCGTGGAGCGGCCGCGCTCCCAGAGGGTGCGGGTGTGGCGGGTCTGGACATTGCCGGCGGCCACGGCGACCGTGGGGTCGGCGAAGACCGGCGTGACGCGCTCGATGTAGTCCGGCGCGAGGACGGTGTCGGCGTCGACCGCGAGGATCAGGTCCGTATCGCAGTGCGGCAGTGCGTGATTCTGGGCTCTGGCCTTGCTGCCGAGTTGGCGGGGCGGACGCAGGACAGTTACGTCGTGTGACGCGGCGACGTCCGCCGTGCGGTCCGTCGAGGCGTCGTCGATGACGATGACGCGGTCGGGCGGGACGGTCTGGCGCCGCAGCGCCGCGAGGGTCGCGGGCAGACCGGCTTCTTCGTTATGAGCTGGGACGATGGCGGTGACGCTGTACATGGCCTACTCCCCCGAGTTTGCGGATTCCAGTGGCGGCGAGGGCGATGAGGCCGATCGCGCCGTAGACGATGGTGCTGATGCCGATGACCGGCAGTCCTCCGTTCATGTCACCGACGGTAGCGGGAAAGCGAGTTGGCCGTTTTCCGGAGGCCGCCTCCTGTGGATAACCGCCGAAGACATTGACACGACGCCTCGCCGACGCCTCGCCGGTGCCTCGTCCCACACGCCTCACTTCGGCTCAGCCGTCCCCTTGCCGCCCGGCCTCCCGGACGTCAAGATGCGGGAACCGACGGGGCCCTTGGCCCACGCGCCGACCGTCCCCACCGGAGGCCACATGCGTCCGAGCCGCACCGTCCTCGCCCTGCTGTCCCTCTCCCTCTCCCTCGCCTTCGGCACGGCCCTGCTACCGGAGGCTTCGGCGTCGTCCCCACCGGAGGCTTCGGCGTCGGCGCTGCCGGAGACTTCGACGTGGGCCGGTATCGAAACGCACACGATCAGCACGCCCTCCGGCACGGTGACCACTCCGGACGGCCGCACCCGGCTCGCCGACCGGCAGGGACGGGTCCTCACTCTGCGCGGCCTCAACCTCGGCAAGACCGACACCGTCACGGAGCACCGCGTCGCGCGCCTGGCCTCCGAGGGCTTCACACTGATGCGGCTCAACATCCAGTGGGAGAAGCTGGAGCCGCGTGGCGGCCACTACGACACCGCCTACCTGCGCCATCTCGACCAAGTACTGGGCTGGGCCGACCGGTACGGAGTGCTGGTACTCGTCGACTGGCACCAGGACGTGTTCGGCCCGGCCTTCGGGCACAACGGCATCCCCACCTGGGCCACCCGCACCGACGGCCTGCCCTTCGAGCCGAACCCCGACGACTGGTTCTCCGACTACTTCCAGCCCGCCGTCCAGGCCGCCTTCACCCACCTGTACGACGATGCGGACCTGCGCGCCGCCCAGGCCGCCGCGTACGCCCGGGTCGCCGCGACGCTGCGCGGTCACCGCTCACTGCTGGGCTACGACCTGTTCAACGAGCCCTTCGGCCCGGTCCCCGGTGACCCCACCGACCCTGCCAACCAACTCGCCGCATCGGTAGCACTCGAACAGGACCGGCTGCCCGCGATGTACCGGCGCCTGATCCGCGCCGTGCGAGCCGTCGACCGCAACGCGTGGCTCTTCGTGGAACCGACCGTCCTGGTCGGCCAGGGTGTCCCGACCAGCCTGCCCGGCTTCCACGATCCGCGCCCCGGCGCCGGCCGCATCGGCTACGCCCCGCACTACTACGACACGGCCGTGGAATCGGGGAAGGACTGGGACCCGACCGGAGGGTTCATCGAGCACTACGAGGCGGCCATCGGCACCTACCCGGCCGCACACCGACTGCCCGTCCTGGTGGGCGAGTGGGGGCCGCCCCGGGCCACCACACCTGGGAACGCGGAACTGATCCGCCGACAGCTGCGTTCGATGCCGGGCTTCGCCTCCGGATGGGCCATGTGGTACGACTGCGACGCACCCCAAGGGGGCGGCTACTGCGTACGAGGCGCCGACGGTCGCCCGGCACCGGGCAAGGAAGCGGTGTTCGGCCCGTACGCGCGTGCCGTCGCGGGCGTTCCCGAGAGCGAGTCGTACACCCCGGCGACCGGCGAGTACCGCCTCACCCTGACCGCCAACCGGACAACGCGCCGGGCGTGGACGGAGATCGCCCTCCCTGCCACGGCGTATCCGCACGGCGTCAGGGTGTCAGTCGACGAGACGCCGGACGCCGTGGTGCGGATCGCGAACGGCATCGCCCGTGTCCGACTGCACTCAACGCATCCAGATACCACGGTCACGCTCACTGTGACTGCCCGTCAGCAACCGTAGGCAAGGGAGTACTCACTGATGCAGCGCCCCATCCCGTCGTCGCCCCCCTCCCCCGCCCCCGTGCACCTGGTGGCGGGAGCCAGCAGTGGTATCGGTGCCGCCGTGGCTGTGCAGGCGGCGGCGTCCGGTGCGCGTGTTGCCGTCTGCGGACGGCGGGGCGACGTGCTGCGTAAGGTCGCGGACGAATGCGGGGCCACGGCGTACGTCGCGGATGTCACCGACCGGGCGCAGGTCGAGGAGTTGGTGGCCGCCGTCGTACGGGATCACGGGCGCCTCGACGGTGTTGTCGCCAACGCGGGCGTGATGCGCCCGGGCGGGGTGCTCGATCTGACCGACGAGGACTGGGACGCGACCCTGCGCACCAACCTGACCTCTGTCTTCCTCCTCGCCCGTGCCGCGCTCCCCCATCTCATCGACTCCCAGGGGTCGTTCGTGACGGTCGGCTCGATAGCCGGGCTGCGTGCCTCGGGAGGGATGTCCGCGTACGCCGCCTCGAAGGCCGGTGCCGCCATGCTGACCGCCACTCTCGCGGCCGAGTTCGGGCCGCGTGGAGTACGTGCCAACACCGTGTGTCCCGGCTGGACGCGTACCGAAATGGCGGATGAGGAGATGCGGGAATTCGGCGGGCCGTTGGGGCTCGGCGTCGCGGAGTCCTACGCCGAGGTCACCGCCCTCGTACCGCAACGCCGCCCCGCCGAACCCCACGAAATCGCCGACGCCGTCCTGTGGCTCCTCGGCCCGCACTCCTCCTACGTCAACGGCACCACCCTCACCGCGGACGGCGGGACCACCATCGTCGACCCGGGCGCAGTACCGTTTGAGTTTCGGGTGTCGGAGCGGTGACAGTGCAGGGCTAGGACATGATGTCCCGTCAGACGCTCCTGAACACCTCGTCGTACGACAGGCGGGGTGCGCGGGGGCGGAAGGCCTCCGGGCCCGGGCGGCCGACGTTCGCCACGACCAGCGCGCGGTGTTGGCCGTCGGGGAAGAACTCCTCGGTGACGGCCTTGGCGTCGAAGCCCGCCATGGGGCCCACGGCGAGGCCGGCGGCCCGTACTCCGACGATGAAGTAGGCGATCTGGAGAGAGGCGTTGACCACGGCGGTGTCGTGCCGCATGGTCTCGTCGGCGAACAGGTCGCGGGCGTTCGGTACGTGCGGTGCGACCTTGGACAGCTTCTCGTGGAAATCGAGGTCGGCGGCGAGGACGACGACGAGCGGCGCCTGGCGCACCTTGGGCTGGTTGCCGGGTGCCATCCGCTCGACGAGTCGTGCGCGTGCCTCGTCGCTGCGGATCAGGACGGCGCGCAGGGGCTGGCTGTTGAGCGAGGTCGGAGCGTTCTTGATCAGCTCGTGGATGGCGGTGACCTGCTCGTCGGTCACCGGCTCGTCGGTGAAGGTGTTCGCGGTGTGGGCCTCCTTGAAGAGGAGGTTCTGCGCGTCAGTGGCGAGGGGGGAAATCATGGAATTCAAAGCGTTTCACCTCGTGAAATAAGAGAACCGTTGGATGTATTGGATGTAGGTGTGGACATGGACATGGGGGCGGGTGTGGCGCGGGGGTAGCTGCCGAGGAAGACGGTCCGGGCGTTGCGTCGGCGCAGGGCGGCGACGATGGAACCGACGGGGGGCTCGTCTATATGGCCTTCGCATTCGAGGAGGAAGGAGTAGCCGCCGAAGCCGGCGCCGCTGGGTCTGGACAGCACCGATGTCAGCGGCACGGACGTGCGGACGAACTCGTGCAGTACGTCGTGGAGGTCGCTGACCTTGCCCGCCAGCGGTACGACCATGGTGCTGCGGTCCGCACCCGTCGGCGGCGCTGACCGCTTGTTGCGTCGGGCCACCTTCACGAATCGGGTCATTGCGTCCGGACGGGTCCCTATGTCCTGCGCGACGATTTCGAGTCCGTATCTCCTCAGGGTCTTCGGTGAGGCGATGGCCGCGGTATCAGGTGTCCGTGAATTCCGCACTTCGCGGGCGGCCTGTGCGGTCGAGGAGGACGTGACGAATTCGGCGTGCGGGAGGTGGGTGTCGATCCAGGGGCGGCACTGGGCGTGGGCGTGTGGGTGCGTCAGTACCCGGCGTACGGAGGAGAGTGTGCCGCCCGGTGGTACGGCGAGCGCGAATTGGACGTGCAGCAGTGTTTCTCCGGTGATGCGCAGGTCGCCGCTGTGCGCGAGGGCGTCGACGGAGGCGGTGACGGCTCCCTCGACGGAGTTCTCCCAGGGCACGACCGCGGTGTCCGCCGCCCCGCTGCGGACTGCGTCGAGTGCCTGGCGGACGCCGGGGTACGGTACGGCCTCGCCGGGCCGTACCTTCAGGCCGGCGAGCGCGGCTTCGGTGAACGAACCGGACGGGCCCAGATAGGCGGTGGGCATCGGGACGGAGCCTCCTTGGTGCGTGCACCGTGAATCGACGCGGCTCACGGTGCATCGTGAATCGGCGCGGTCAGGCGCCCGCTTCGAGCCGTGGAGCGCGGATCGAGTCCGGGTCGATCAGGCGGAGCATGTCGACGGTGTCGAAGTAGTCCTCGAAGTGCACGGCCAGGCCGTCCGCGCCGAGCGTCCAGGAGTGGACGAAACGCAGGGTCGCCTTGCGGCCGTCGCGGGAGGTGACCTCCCGGTCCCCGAGCACCATCACCCGGTCGCCGTCGACCAGGAACTCGTGCGGGTCGAGGATCATCCCGCCCAGTACGCCGGGCACTCGGGCGAGGAACTCCCGCATGCCGTCGTGCCCGTACTTGGTTCCGCCCAGGCCCACTTCCCGCATGCCGTCGGGGTGCACCCAGACGACCGCGGGGTCGAAGCAGGACAGGATGGCGTCGATGTCCCGGCGGTGGAATGCGTCGTATGCGGCACGTATGCGCTTTTCCACGTCGGTGGCACTCACGAGGAAACCTTCTTCGCGTCGGTGGCGTTCACACGGAAACCTTCGTCGCGTCCTTCAGGGCGATGTCGTCCCTCAAGGCGATGTCGGGGAAATGTGCCCGCAGCGTGCGGCGGATGCCGTCGTGCCATTCGACGGTGCAGTCGCCGATCAGCGACCGCCGTTTGGTGCTGTCGAAGGCGTACGTCTCGCGGGTGACGGCGGTCTTCTCGAACTTCGCCTCGATGCCCGTGAGTTCGGACATGTACGTGGCGCAGTCGGTCATGCCGACCGGCTCGTCCCCGCCCCAGTTGACGATGGTCGCGGGCGTGCTCGCGATGGACCACAGCAGCGGTACCTGGTGCACGAGGTCGTCGGTGTGGATGAGGGATGCCCAGTTCTGGCCTTCGAGGGGGATGGGGATCGGCTCGCCGGCGAGCATCTTCTTGAAGTACATGACGGGTACGCCGCCGTAGGAGGCCGGTCCGTACGAGATGTTGAGGCGCGCGATGGTGGTGGGGACGCCGAGCGTGCGGGCGTACGCGCGGGCTGTGCCCTCCGCCGCGATCTTGCAGATGGGGTAGGTCGGCAGCCAGTCGGCCACGCCGTCCAGCGGGTCGGTCTCCTTGTACTGGTGGTCGAGCGTCTGGCGCTTGTAGAAGGCGCCGGTCGACACGTGCAGGAATGCCTCCGCCTTCCGGCAGTGCGTCATCAGCCGTCCGACGGCGACCGAGTTGACCTCGATGGCGGTGTCGAAGTCGCCGTCGTAGCCGCGGTGCACCGCGGAGTGCATGACGTGGGTGAAGTCGTCGGGCAGCGTGTCGAGGGGGTCGTCGCCGCCCATGTCCCAGTGGTACGTCGTGATGCCGCGGGCGCGCAGTTCGTCCTCGGCGCCGGGGGTGGTGAAGCGGCCGAGGCACCAGACCTCGTTGTCGGCGGCGAGGGCCTCGGCGACCGGGCGGGCCGCCTGACCGGTGCCACCGGTGATCAGAATTTTCTTTCCGCGCGTCAACGTCACGTCATGTCTCCTGTGCTCACTTGCCGTCGAGGGACCGGTCGAGCTCGGACCGGAGGATGGTCTGGAAGGCGGCGACGTGCTTGGGGCCCATGAGGGTGTAGTGCTCGCCGGGCACGTCGAGGTACCGGTTCTCCTCGCGGGTGTGCTCGTCCCAGCGGCGCAGCTCGTCGTTGAGCCAGTCCTCCTTGGTGCCGCGCAGCGGGATCGCGTAGAAGACGCTCATCGCGCGCACGGTGCCGCTCGGGTGGTATGTGCGGCCGAGTGCGGTCAGGCCGTCGGCGAGGTCGGCCCAGGCCGTGAACCGGGGCAGATCGAGGTCCAGTTCGGTCAGCCGCTCCGGCGGTGCGATCTCGATCAGGTGCTTGAGCTGCTCGTCCTTGCCGAGCGGCCGCAGCTGTGCGGGCAGCTCGGCGGCCTGCTGCTTGGAGATCAGCTCCAGGAACATCGCCAGGTTGACGGCGGTCTCGATGTAGTCGAGCTCGTCCATGCGGTACTTGATGTGGGGCGGGAGGTTGAAACTGCCGAGGAAGTCGACCCGCTCGCCCTCGGCCTCCAGGATCTTGGCGATCTCGAAGGCCACCGCCGAGCCAAAGGAGTAACCGGCCAGCGCGTACGGGCCGTGCGGCTGCTTCGCGCGGATGGCGTCCGCGTACGTACGGGCCATCTCGTCGAAGGACTCGAAGGGCTTCTCGCCGGGGTTGAAGCCGCGTGCCCGCAGCGCGTAGAAGGGGCGTTCCTGTACGAAGTACTTGGCCAGGTTGACGAAGACGAGCACCTCGCCGACGCCCGGGTGGACGCAGAACAGCGGCGTTTTGTCGCCACTGGTCTGCAGCGGGACGATCGGGTCGTACGCGGCCGGGTCGGCGTCCTCGGCCACCGTGAGCCGCTTGGCCAGTTCGCGGACGCTCGGCGCGGTGAGGATGGCGAGGACCGGCAGGTCCACGGCGCCGAGCCGGCTGCCCACCAGCCGCTTCATGCGCAGGATGTCCAGCGAGGTGCCGCCCAGGTCGAAGAAGCTCGCCGTGGCGCTGACCGTCCCGGGCTCCATGTCGAACAGTTCCGCGTAGATCTCCGCCAGGGCCTGTTCGGTCCCGCCCTCGGGGGCGGTGTATCCCCCGAGGTGGCGGGTGACCACGTCGTCGACGGCCGTCCGCTGCGCGGCGTAGTCGCCGGCCTCCAGGCGCTTTCGCATGAGGGAACGCTGGATCTTGCCGAGGCTGGTCTTGGGGAAGGCGTCCGCGGGCAGCGGCAGCAGCAGCGCCGGGCGGAAGCCCCAGGCCATGACGACGCTGTTGCGCACCGCGATCAGCAGGCGGTGCAGACCGGCCTCGTCGTCCGGGTCGAGGGTGGTCGCGAAGGCCACCACCAGCTGCTCGGTGTCGTTGCCCGCGGGGCGGGTCGGGAAGGCCGCGACGTAGGACTTCCGTACTCCGTCGAGGTCCTCCAGCAGCGCTTCCAGCTCGTGGCTGAAGTAGTTCACTCCATTGACGATGATGCTGTCCTTGCTGCGCCCGACGAGGGTGAGCCTGCCGTCGACGAGGCGCCCCAGGTCGCCGGTGCGGAACCAGCCGTCGGCGGTGAACGCGTCTTCGGTGGCCCGGGCGTTGTTGAAGTATCCGCCGGTGATCATGGGGCCGTTCAGCTGAACCTCGCCGACCTCGCCCTCGTCCAGTACGCGCTCCGCTTCGTCCTCGGCGACGACCCGGATGGTCAGCCCGGTCACCGGACGGCCGACCGCGGCGAACTCCGCGCCCAGGTCGGCCTCGGGGAACTCACGGTTGTAGATGCTGCCGGCGCAGGTCTCGGTCATGCCGAAGGCCGGCCACAGCACGTCGCGGGCCAGGCCGTACTTGGCGAGCTTGTCCAGGAACGCCACTCCGGTGGTGACGAGGTTGGCTTCGCCGCCGGAGACGATGTGGTCCAGCGTGGACAGGTCCAGCGACAGGCTGTCGGACGCGTTGTCGGGCAGCTGGTCCAGCGCCTGGTTGATCAGGCCGAGCAGGAAGTTGGGCGTGAAGGTCATCGTCACGCGGTGCGCGTCGATGAGCCGGAGGAAGCGCACCGGGTCGCCGAGGATCATGTCCGGGGTGGTCTGCAGTTGGTTCGCACCGACCGACAGCGGCAGCAGATGCGCCTCCAGCAGGGCGGCGACGTGATCGTAGGAGATCCAGTTGAGTGTGATGTCCGCCGAGGTGAGGCCCTGCGTGTCGGCCTTGGCCGCCATGGAGGCCAGCAGGTTGGCGTGGGTGAGCATCACGGCCTTGGAGTTGCCGGTGGATCCTGAGGTGAGGACCATCAGGGCGACATCGGTGGGCCGGGCCTCGGAGATCGTCACGTCGGCGGGGGCGACATCGCCCACGTGGGCGGTGAGTTCGCCGAGGGCCTCCACCTCCAGACCGGGTACCTCCGGCATTTCGTCACGCAGCCGCCCCGTGGTGACCAGCAGCGGATCGTCCAGCAGGGCGTTGACGTGCGCGAGCTGGGCGCTCCACCGCTCCTGGTCATTGCGGATGGGAACGAGGGGGCAGGCGGTCATGCCGCCGAGCAGACAGGCCCAGAAGGTGGGCAGGAAGTCGTCAGGGCGTTCCAGCAGCAGCGCGACCTTGCGGCCGGCTTCCGCGCCACGGGCGCGCAGTCCCGCCAGAATCCGGCGGGCCTCGTCCAGCAGCTCGGGGTACGGCTGGAGCCGGGTCTTTGCCGGATCGTCCGTCAGGCAGTACTGCAGCCCGTTGCCCGGGTGGTGCTGGGCGGCCCGGAGCAGCAGGTCAGCGAGGTGCGTGGCCGCCGGCTGGGAGCGAGGGGCCGTCGGGAAGGCGGTGGGTCCGGGTACGGATTCCTGAATCGTCGTCATCGTCCCTCTCCTGAGAGCAGGCACATGGGCAAGCGCATGGCCAAGCGCGTGGGCAGGCACATGGGCGGGCACATGGGCAGGCGTTGAACGGCTGCAAAGGCCGCGAGCTCCGCGTATTCGCCGGTGCGTTTCAAGCAGGGCAGGTGGCGACGGAATTGCGGTCGCCGGTACGAGATCAGACGCCTCCCCGATTGCTCGCTCATGTCCCATGAGTCACTCACCTGTTAAATCAGGCTGCTGCTGCCGCCGTTTTGACGGTGAGTCACCGTTCTCGACTCGGCAACGAAAGGGAAACCACGCGGGGTTGGGGGCATGTTGAGCTTCTTAACGCAACCCAAGGGCGTCAGACCGTCAGGCTGATTGCCGCGCTGCGAGGAAGGTGTAATTCATGAACGTTTACCGTCGTGAGAACCGAATGAGCCGGGATTCCGCCGCCGTATCGGGCGTGGCTGGGCGCCGGCGGTGGGTGACCGTCGCCGGGACGCTGGTGGCCGCGGTGGCGGTCATGGGCGTCGGTGGCGCCGGAACGGCTTCGGCGGCCACGATGACGACCGCCCACGCGGGCCACGCGACGGCACCCGCGTCCAGCCTCACCAGCCCCGTGGGCGAGTCGGTCGACCAGCTGTGGCACCACGTCGAGATGTACCACCTGAGCGACCCGTCCTGGGAGGTGACCAGCATGCTCACCGACCCCACCGGAAACCTCAAGATTCACGGGCAGATGCTGGACGACACGCTGTCCCCGCTCGTCGGGGCGGCCACCGGGGCCCTCGGCGGCTAGGCGTTCTCCCGACGCGGCGGGGAAACCGGCCGCGATATCGGCGGGGCCCGGGAATTCGCGAGCGAGCACCCGGGCCCGCCGACCGGGGAAAATGACTGCGCGTGCGTGGAGACCAAATCCGCCGGATAAGGCGTCTTGAGGCACCTTAAGGCGTCTGGTATGACGCGCTGCGTCAACGCATCATGGCATTACTGTTCCGGGCGGCCGGAATTCCCGGATTCCCGGATTACGGGGTTATGGGGTTGCGGGATCCTGGGTCGTGCGTCATCCACCCTGCCGTCGACCGTCCGCACGTGGCGCGCAGGGAGGGCGGTCAGGACGGCCAGGACGGCCCGACTGGCCCAAGTCGCCTCTGCAGGGCTAAGCTGATCATTGGCCCGGATGCCGCATCCCCCGTCGGTATCCGGGCTCTTTCCGTGCTGTACCCGTACCGGGTCGCGCCGGGCTCTGCGCCCGCCGCCCCGGGCGGCAGTACAGGCAGTACAGAGGGCCCCAGGTGAACCTGGGGCCCTCTGTTTGTACGGGCTCGTCCTGCCCCACCCCCGTGGAGGCGGGACGAGCCCGGGTCAGTGGGGCTCGCTCACGCGGTGAACGCGGGCGGGCGGACGGGCTCGGGCAGGAGCCGTGCGAGGTGCTTGGCCACGTCGAGGACCGTGCGGTCGGCCAGGTAGGGGCCGATGATCTGGATGGCCAGCGGCAGGCCGTCGGCGGTCTTGCCGGCGGGGATGACGGCGGCGGGGAGCTTGACGTGGCCGGCCATGTTCAGCCATGCCGTCTGGTCGAAGTACGGCCGCTTCTCGCCGTCGACGGTGATGGACCGGCCGGGAACCGGGGTGGCGGTCTGGTCGTCGACGGCCGCCGTCGGGGCGGCGGGCGTGATCAGTACGTCGTGGTCGGCGAAGTAGTCGGCCCAGCGGCCGCGCAGCTTCTCGCGCTCCTCGTTGGCGCGCATCCAGTCCCGGTGCCGCATCGTCCGCGAGTGCAGGAACAGGGCGCTCGGATCGTCGGCGGGGGTCTTCTCCGCGGCCGCGACGTCGGCGGCGAACGCCTCGTCGGTGGCGGTCGCGCTCGCCGTGGCGTACATGAGGCGCTGGAACAGCTTGTCGCTGTCGGCGAGGTCCACGGGGCGGGTGGCGTCGTCGACCGTGGCGCCGGTGGACCGTACGATCTCGGCGACCGCGGCCAGGAGTTCGCGGGTGTCCTTGTCGACGTGGCAGTACGGGTCGTCCTGCCAGAGGCCGATCCGGTAGTCGCCGAGGCGCTGGTGCTTCGGTGCCGGGAGGTCGATCTTCCAGGCGGCGGCGTCGGCCGGGGCCGGTGCGGCGAGCACGTCCAGGAGGACGTCGAGGTCCTCGGGCGTGCGGGCGATCGGGCCGAGGGTGATCATGTCGGAGCTGGTGAGCCAGCCGGGCGGGCGCGGGATGTGGCCGCGGGTCGGCACGATGCCGAAGCTGGGGCGCAGCGCGTACACGCCGCAGTACGCGGCCGGGAGCCGGAGGGATCCGGCGAGGTCCGAGCCGACTTCGAGGCTGGTGAGTCCGGCGGCGACAGCGGCGGCCGGGCCGCCGGAGGAACCGCCGGCGGTCTTGGTGTCGTCGTGGGGGTTCTTCGTCGTGCCGAAGAGGGGGTTCGAGGTCTGGATGTCCTGGCACATCGTCGGGACGTTGGTCTTGCCGACGATGAGGGCGCCGGCGGCGCGGAGCCGGGCGACGGCGTCGGCGTCCTGGTCGGGCACGTGGTCGGCGAGGTCCGGGGAGCCGCTGGTGGTGCGCAGTCCGCGCGTCTCCAGGGCGTCCTTCACGGTGAGGGGCAGGCCGTGCAGCGGGCCGAGCGGCTTGCCGGTCTCGGCCAGGTGACGGTCCGCCTCGTCGGCGGCCGCGCGGGCGCCGTCGGCGTCGAGGGTGACGACCGCGTTCAGGTCCTCGGTTGTGGCGATGTGCTGGAGGTACTGCTCCAGCAGGGCACGGCTGGTGATCTTGCGCTGGCGCAGCGCGGCGAGCTGTTCGCGTGCGGGGGCCAGGTGCAGAGCGTTGTGGGGAGTCTTGCGCGGGGCCTGCGCCGCGCCGGCGCGTGCGCGGGCGGCGGCGGGTGAGGCCATGGAGGCCGCTGCGGCGATGGCCGTGGAGGCGATGAGGAGGGTGCGTCGGAGGATCACGAACGGGCTCCAGATGTGGTGCTGTGAGAGGTGGTGGCGTGGGGGCTCTCGGGCGGCGGGGCGAAGTACGAGGCGACGCGCTGAAGGTGCGTCAGTTCGTCTTCGGTGGTGCTGAGGGGCAGCTCCGCGTCGGCGTACTCGGCGGGGATTTCGAGGGGGTCGTTCGCGCGGTGCCGTAGGAGGGCGTCGCGTATCTGGTCGGCGGTGACGGCCGCGGCGAGGTCGGCGCCGGTGCGCCCTTCGGCCCGGTGCCGGGTCTCGGACGTCTCCCGCGCGGCCGGGTCGAGGTAGCGGCGCAGCAGCTTCTGGCCCTGGCGGATCTCGACGCGGCGGCGCAGCAGGGGGAAGTGGGCGCTGCGGCCGCGCAGCAGGTCGTCGCGGTGCGGGGCCGGGCGGCGCAGGGTGATGCCGGGGTCGGCCCGGTCCAGCGCGGCCCACAGGTGGCGCAGCTGCCGGTAGCGGAGGTGGGCGGTCGTCCAGTCGCGGGCTGCGGCGGTCCGGCGGGCCAGCGTGGGGAGGAAGTAGCCGATCTGGGTGGCGGTGGCGCCGATGTCGCCGCACGCCCAGGCGAACGGGTCGAGCTGCTCGACGCCGAAGCCCGCCTCGGCTCCGACGACCGCGCCGATCCGGATGGTGCTGTAGCCGAGGGTGATGATCGCGCCGGCCGTGATGAGCCGCAGGCCCCAGGTGATCGAGGGGTTGCTCGCGGTGCGGGCGTACTTCCAGCAGGACCGCGCGAGGTAGAGCTCGGCGACGGTGTAGGTGCCGAAGTACAGCAGCACGTACGCCTGGTAGTACGGGTCGTGCGCGTAGTACGTGGCGAAGTCGGCGGGGCGGGTCGTCGCCGGGGTGAGCAGGGCGAACAGTACGGCCATGCCGGCGATGACCGCGGCGGCCGCGATGAGCAGGAGGCGGCTGCGGCGGCGGGCTTCGGCGGCCGGCTTCGACCAGTACGCGAGGACGGTGGCCTGGAGCGCGAAGACGAGGATCACGCAGCTCTGGGCGAGCGGTACGGAGATGTTGGTGACGCCGAAGACGTCGTCGATGCGCACCCACACCCAGGTGAGGGAGACGGCGTAGCTGATCGCGGAGAAACCGTACGTGAAGGCCAGCGCGATCAGGGCACGGTCGCGGCGGCTCTTGGCGAGGTCGCGCAGCAGGAAGAGGAATCCGCTGCCGGCGATCGCCAGACACAAGGGGTGGAGGATGTCTTTCACGGGGCCTGATTCGGTCAGCGCAGCAGCGTACGGGCGATGGGGTCGGCGTCCCGGGAGACATGGGAGGCCGTGGCGCGGGAGGTGCTCACGTGCTCCTGCAGGAGGGAACCGAGCATTTCGGCTTCGAACTCCTCGGGTTCGTTGTAGCGGGTCCGGCCCAGGACGAGCTGAACGGTGCTGGGGTCGATGCCGGTGATCAGGCCGCCGAGGCTGTCTGGGGCGACCGGTGTCTTGCCGCGGTGCCGTCTGAGCATGTGCGCGAACTCGTGACCGACGATGATCTCGGCGTGTGCGCGGCTGATGCCCGTGTCGTAGAAGACGTAGTCCGTGGTGTCCGTGGCGAGCCACATGCCGCAGGGGGCGGAGGCGTCCAGGGAGTCCGCGTCGGCCGGGTCCGGGGAGAACGGCATGAGCCGGATCGACCGGCCGAATCGATTCTCCATGAACGGCACCAGGTCGAGGACGCTGTCCACGGGCGGCAGGTCCAGCTCTGCCACGAACGCCCGGCTGCGACGCTCGACTTCGTCGGCCCCGCGGTCACGGCGGTCGGCCCCCCGGTCACGACGGCTGCGCCACATGCGGCTCCCTCTCAAGATCGACCCCCTGGGGCCCGTCACGGCGAGCCCCTCTCGGGGTCGGCGGGCAGACCCTCCTGCTCCCGCACGGCGTCGATCGCCTCCAGGACCTTGCGCTGACTCGTGTCGGACAGGCCCATCGCGCGCAGGGCGATCTCCCGCACGCCGGCCTCGCTGAGCTTCCGCAGCAGCTCGAACTGGTCCGCGACCTTCCGCGTGATCTCGTCCTCGACGAAGTAGCCGGCCTCCACGCCGAAGAACCGCGCGAGGAGCGGCACGAGGGTGATGGTCGGAGTCCGTTCGCCCTTGCGCAGCATGCCGATGTAGGCGCCGGTGCAGCTGTCGTCGCCGTACGACGAGATCGTCCGGGCCACGTGCGCGTTGCTGAACTCCTTGGTCCCCGGCGCGCGCACCCGGTCGAAGAGGAAGTTCAGCCGGTCGGCGAACGAAGCGCCTGGTCCCGGGACGGGAACGGGCACGGACGCGGGAACCGCGGGGGGCTCCCCCGGCGTCCCGGCGTCGGCACGGTCGTCCATCACGGCCACGGCTGCTTCCTCTCGATCAGCCTAAACTATAGTTGACGCCGCAGCGTGACCGGAAGCCCGGGTTCTGTGCGGAATACGACGCAACCGACAGCGAACCCCGGCGAATGCCTTCGCCGGGGTTCGCTGTACGACCGGTGACCGGCCTCAGTCCGTGCCGGACTCCATCGCCGCGCGGTCCAGCACCGCGTCCTCGGCCGAGACCTCGCCGCGCGAGGCGATGGCCTGGGCGCCGCCCTGGTCCATGGCGCCGATCAGACCGGTCGAGGCCGCCTGCGCGGCGCCGATCGGGGTCGGGTGCACGCTGCCGACCAGACCCAGGCCCGCGTACTGCTCAAGGCGGGCACGCGAGTCGGCGATGTCCAGGTTCCGCATGGTGAGCTGGCCGATCCGGTCCACCGGGCCGAACGCCGAGTCCTCGGTGCGCTCCATGGAGAGCTTGTCCGGGTGGTAGCTGAACGCCGGGCCCTTGGTGTCGAGGACCGAGTAGTCCTCGCCGCGCCGCAGCCGCAGCGTCACCTCGCCGGTGACGGCCGCACCGACCCAGCGCTGCAGCGACTCGCGGATCATCAGCGCCTGGGGGTCCAGCCAGCGGCCCTCGTACATCAGCCGGCCGAGACGCCGGCCCTCGTTGTGGTACGCCGCCAGGGTGTCCTCGTTGTGGATCGCGTTGACCAGGCGCTCGTACACGATGTGCAGCAGCGCCATGCCCGGCGCCTCGTAGATGCCGCGGCTCTTGGCCTCGATGATCCGGTTCTCGATCTGGTCGGACATGCCGAGGCCGTGCCGGCCGCCGATCGCGTTGGCCTCCATGACGAGGTCGACCGGGGAGGCGAATTCCTTGCCGTTGATGGTGACCGGGCGACCCTGGTCGAAGCCGACCGTCACGTCCTCAGTGTCGATCTCCACCGACGGGTCCCAGAACCGCACACCCATGATCGGGTCGACGGTCTCGATGCCGGTGTCGAGGTGCTCAAGGGTCTTGGCCTCGTGCGTGGCGCCCCAGATGTTGGCGTCCGTGGAGTACGCCTTCTCCGTCGAGTCCCGGTAGGGCAGCCCGTGCGCGAGCAGCCACTCCGACATCTCCTTGCGGCCGCCGAGCTCCGTGACGAAGTCCGCGTCCAGCCAGGGCTTGTAGATCCGCAGGTGCGGGTTGGCGAGCAGCCCGTAACGGTAGAACCGCTCGATGTCGTTGCCCTTGAACGTGGAGCCGTCGCCCCAGATCTGCACCCCGTCCTCGAGCATGGCGCGCACCAGCAGCGTGCCGGTCACGGCGCGACCCAGCGGCGTGGTGTTGAAGTACGGGCGCCCGCCCGACCGGATGTGGAAAGCGCCGCACGCGAGCGCGGCCAGCCCTTCCTCGACCAGCGCGGCGCGGCAGTCGACGAGCCGGGTGATCTCGGCGCCGTACGCGGAGGCACGGCCGGGCACGGACGCGATGTCGGGCTCGTCGTACTGACCGATGTCGGCGGTGTACGTGCACGGGACGGCGCCCTTGTCGCGCATCCAGGCGACGGCGACCGAGGTGTCGAGCCCGCCGGAGAAGGCAATGCCGACGCGCTCGCCGGTGGGGAGTGAGGTGAGGACCTTGGACATAGCAAGATTATGCAACATCACGCATGACCATGCAAGGCGGGGGCGGTGCACCCCCGCCTTGCCGGGGTGAGCTCGCTCACTTCCGCAGCGTCACCGTGAATTCCCGGTCCATGGAGATCCGGTCGGTGCGGATCGTCGTCACTCCCGTCTTCGCGTCGTAGGACCAGCCCGTCCCGGCCTGTGCGAGCGAGGCCGCGGAGTCGGTCCGGTGCAGGGCGCGGCCCCCCAGCGAGACCCGGCGCGGGGCGGCGTCCGTGTGGATCGTGAAGCGGTACGACCGCGCTTCGGGCTTGCCGGTGTACGTGCCCTTGCTCGCGCCGACTTCGACGTCGACGCCGTGCCTGTCCTCGTCCATGGTCACGCGCTGCGTCGCCGCCGCGCCGGACGCGTACTTGCGCGTCACACCGTCGTCCTCGTACAGCGTGTACCCGCTGTGCCCCTTCGGGTACAGGTCCCAGCCCAGTTCGTGCCGGTCACGGGTCTTGTACGACGTCGTGCCCTGCGGCCACATCGGGACGATCGCGCCGTCCCGGACGAAGAGGGGAAGCGTGTCGAGGGGCGCGTGGTAGCCGTTCACCGTGGTCGGACCGTGGTACTTCTTGCCCGTCCAGTAGTCCGTCCAGGTGCCCTTGGGCAGATAGATGCCGTCGCGGGTGTCGGAATCCTTGTACACCGGCGCGACGAGGAAGTCGGAGCCGGCGAGGTACTCGTATTTTGCGTCGGGGCCGAGGGTGCGGGGGTCGTCCGGGTATTCCAGGTACAGCGGGCGGACGCCGCCGACGCCGGTCTTCGCGGCCTCGGCGGCCAGCGTGTACAGGTACGGCAGCAGCCGCTCGCGCAGCTGAAGGTACTTGCGGTTGATGGACGTGTAGGGCTCGCCGTCGACCCACGGCTGCTGGTTGATCTTCTTGCCGGTGCTGATGTCCTTCGCCCAGCCGTCCATCGTCATGATGGCGGGCAGGAACGTCTTGGCCTGGAGGTCACGCGCGTACATCTTCGCGTCGTGGGAGTAGATCGAACCCACGTCGCCGGTGTTGTACGCGATGCCGGACATCGTCGCGCCCGCGTACGTCGGAATCTGCCAGCGCACGAAGTCCCACGACAGCTTCTGGTCGCCCGACCACAGGACACCGCACCGCTGCGCGCCCGCCCATGACACCGGCAGCCACACGAATCCGCGCGCGTCGCTGTTGTCCTCGATGCCGGCCTTCGCCTTGTCGCAGCCGTCGAGCGCCATGCCGTAACCGTTGCCGACCCAGGCGACGTCGAGCTTCGCGACGCGCTGGCCCGCCTTGACCTGATCGGCGAGCTTGTCCAGCCCGTCCTGGGTCCACAGGCCCAGCTCGGCGCCGCGCTCCCGCAGCCCCTTGCCGGTCTCGGCGAGATTCTCGTAGCCGCAGCCGTATCCGTCGTTGACCAGCATCCAGCCCAGCGGCAGCTGATGCTGCACATAACCGTCGGCGACCTTGAGGGAGTCGAGCGTGTGGCGCTCGCCCTGGTTGGCGTTGTGCAGATAGCAGTCGGCATCGCCCGGTTCGAGTCCGTACACCGGTGGCATGAACGGCTTGCCGACCAGGGAGGTGTACTTGCCGATGACCTTCTTCGCGTCGCCGAGGAAGTAGTACGCGTCGAGGCGGCGCTCCTGCTGCCCCGTCTGCACCGAGGAGCCGAAGTGGTACACACCGGGGGCGAAGGTGTTGCGGTAGACGCCGTATCCCGCCGAGGAGAGGTAGAACGGCTGCGAGTTGTTGTAACCGCCCTCGTTCCAGTTCGTGTTGTTGGCGACGTACACCGTCTTGTCGCGGTGCGAGAACGAGCCGTTCTGCTCGCCGCCCCCGAAGAACTGCTCGCCGCTCCCCCGCTCCAGGCTCTGCCGCATGCCGCTCGTCGACCAGCGGAGGGGCTTGTCCTCCTGCCAGATGCGGGTCTTGTTGTCGGCCTTGTAGAGACCGAACCGCAGCGGCTTCTTGTAGACGCGCAACACCGCTTCGGAAGACCGGATGCCGTAGTACGCACCCGCGTCGAAGGAGGTGGTGTGCTTCTGGAGGGCGGGCCGCTTGCGGACGATCTGCGAGCCGGCCGGGTCGCTGAAGTCGCCCGACGGGTCGGCTTGGAGGCGGAGTTGACCTCCTGTCAGGAAGTCCGCCTTCGCCTTCAGCGGGCCGGCCGCGAAGCGGTAGCTGCCGTCCCGTCCCTCGAAGGACGTCAGGTCGCCCGCGTCGGTCGTCTCCGGCAGATACGCCTTGCCGACGAAGGAGTTGTCGTGCACGTCGTACGGGACGACCACGACGTGGTACGTGCCGTTGGCCTTCGGAATCACCGTGGCCTCGGGGTCGGCCGCGCCCGCGCCGCTGGCGACCTGCTTGCCCGCGTCGTCGTAGACGTACATGTCGAAGTCGTCGGTGGGCCGCTCGGTCCACTCGATCGAAATCGGCACGCCGCCCTCGGGGTTGTCGTCCCAATAGCCGTCCGGCACGGAGACCTTGAGGTCGAACCGGTCACAGACCTTGCCGGCCGGGTCCTGCGAAGCGGGCGGACACTTCTTGGGGTCGCTCACGGTCCCCGCGGCGTACACCGGGCTCTGCCAGGTCACGCTCTTGTGGTCGCCGTCCAGCACACCGCTCGCCGGTGTCGCGGCGCTCGCCGGCTGCGTGGGAGCGGCCAGGAGGGCCGCGGCGAGGGCGGTGACGATCCCGGCCGTGGCACCCCCCGCCCACCGTGAACGGTGCCGCACTCTTCGGCGCATTCTTCGCATAGGACCAACTCCAAGCCGACGCTAGCTGTCTAATCTTGCTTGAAAGTGCACTGCTGCGAGCATGTTCACGCAGTACGGTCCACCTTCAGGCATAGACATGTCAACGGATGGGGGGAGGTCACCCGACACGACCCGGCGGATACGCGGCCGATAACTCGAACGGGCCTGTCCTCTGCGTGGCTGACGGGGACTCAGCTCGAGAAGTGGTGCTCTCTGTGCAGGGGGACACACCCAACTACAGGAGAGTCATGCGTACCGCACTGCAGAGACACGGGGCGAGGGCTGCGACCGCCGCCCTCGCCTTCACCCTCGCCTTCGCTTTCACCCCGCTCGGCGGCGTGGCCACCGCCGATGCCTCGCGCCACGGCGACGACGCCCGGAAGCCCATCGAGGTGAGCATCGGCGCCTCCGGCATCCAGGCACCGCACACCGCGCAGGCCGGGCTGGCCGAGTTCCACGTCAAGACCGACGACCCCAAGGGCCGCTTCGTCCAGGCGTTCCGGCCGCACCGGGGCGTCACGACGCACAAGGTGCTCGCCGACCTGGCCAAGGCCGTCGGCGACAGCCCCGCTGCCGCCGCCAAGGGCGTCTCATCGATTCGCGGCGAGGCGGAGCTGTACGGCGGGGCCCAGGTCACCCCGTCCGTGTCGGCGACCTTCAGCACTCCGATCACCGCGGGCACCGTCGTCCTGCTGGACTTCACCGCCTTCCTCAAGGACTCGGCCCATCCGGTCACCCGCACCCTGGAACTGCGCGGCGGACCGTCCCGGGGCCGCGCCGACTTCCCCGACAGCATCGTGACCACGAAGGAGACCAAGGCCGGTCCCCGCTTCGAGGTGCACGGCCTGCGCAAGGCCGAGGACAACATCCTGGTGCACAACGCGTCGGACGAAATCCACGAGATGGGGCTCCAGCCCGTCCCGCGGGGCACCACGGACGCGCAGATCCAGAAGGCGTTCAGCGGCACCGCGGCCGGCTCGCCGCCCTTCACCGGTCCGTCCCTCGGTCTCGGCGCCATCTCCCCCGGCCGCACCGCCCTCCTGAGTAACCATCACCTTCCCCGGGGCACGTACGCGCTGCTCTGCTTCGTCCCGGACGACAAGACCGGGCACCCGCACGTCGCCGAGGGAATGCACAAGGTCGTGGTGCTGAACTGAGGCAGATCTGTCGGCTCCGTGGCCGGCATGCTCCCCACGGACACCGCCCTATGGGCCCCGGACTCCACTCCTCCGGCGAGGGAGCCCGGGGCCTCGGCGGAGCTAGCGCTCGTCCCGTTCGGCCGGAGTCTGCAGGTTGGCCATGGCGGAGCTCATGTGCTCGTGCAGGATGGCCAGCGCCGCGTCGGTGTCCGCGCGTTCGATGGCGTCGACGATGGGGGCGTGGTGGGCGGCGGACATGGTGACCTTGCGCTGTTCGCCGGCGGCGCTCATCACGACGACGCGCGTGGGGCCTTCCAGGTGGCGCCAGGTCTTCACCAGCATGGAGTTGTCCGACAGTTCGCACAGCAGGAGGTGGAAGGCGAGGTCCGCCTCCACCTGCTCCTCCAGGCCGTTGGACGGCCCGAAGGCCTTCTCCAGGCGGTGCAGTGCCTCGCGCAGTGCCGTTACCGCCGCCTGGCGGTCGGGGGAGGCGATGACCTGTGCCACGGCGAGGCCTTCGAGGGCCTCTCGTACCTGGAACAGCTCGCGCACTTCGCGCGGTGACAGGGCCCGCACCCGCAGCATGCCCCGGGCGCCGGCGACGACCAGTCCTTCTTGCTGCAGGTGTCGCAGTGCCTCCCGCACGGTGCCGCGGCTGACCGACATGCGCGAGGCGATCTCCACCTCGCCCAGGTGATCCCCGGGCCGGTACTGGCCGGTGGTGATCGCGGAACGCAAGGCCGCCAGGGCGCGTTCGCGCAGCGTCGACCGGTCGAGGTTCGGCAACGCCGGAACGGTCATGGCCGTCTCCCCCTTCAGCGATGTACGGCGATGTACGGCGGCGCCCTGCTCGGACACAGCAGCGCGCGGGCTCGGGAAGTCTACTGTCAACTGTTGACCGCCGACCATGTGGGCATGGCGCCGCCCGGGTCATAGAAATCGCGCGTCCGAGGCGTTGACAAGCGCCATCGCGGCGCTCAGTATCGACACCGCCTGTTGACTGTTAACAGTCAACACTGAGAGGCAGGCGCGTTGCGATCAAGGAGGATCCGCATGGTCAGCTCCATGCCACCGGCACCGGCACCACCACCGCCACCGGCCCGGCCGAGGGCCGAGGGGTCACCGGAACGCCGCCGGGTGGCCGTCGGCTGCGGCGTCGGCGCGGTCATCGAGACCTACGACTTCATCGGCTTCGGCACGGCCGCCGCCCTGTACTTCGGGGACGTCTTCTTCCCCGGTTCCGAGCCGCTGGCCGCGATGCTGCTGTCGTTCGCCACCTTGGGGATCGGCTTCGCCGCCCGCCCGCTGGGCGGCATCATCGCCGGTCACCTCGGCGACCGCATCGGCCGCAAGCCGGTGCTCGTCGGCTCCCTGCTGATCATGGGGGTCGCCACCGTCCTCATCGGCTGCCTGCCCACGTACCAGATGGTCGGCCTGTGGGCGCCGATTCTGCTGGTCATCGTCCGCATCGTGCAGGGGCTCGCCTTCGGTGCCGAGTGGGGCGGCGCCATCCTGATGACCTTCGAGCACGCCCCGTGGCGCAAGCGCGGCCTGTACACCGGCATCACCCAGGCCGGCTTCCCCGTCGGCCTGCTCCTCTCCAACCTGGCGTTCCTGGTCAGCACCCGCACGCTGGAGGGCTCCTGGGCCTGGCGCGTCCCCTTCCTCCTCAGCTCCGTACTGATCGTCGTGGGCATCCTCATCCGGCTGAAGATCGATGAGTCGCCGGAGTTCGAGGAGCTCAAGGAGACCGGCCAGGTCGCCAGGAATCCGCTGCTGGAGGTGGTCCGCGACGACTGGCGCAACGTGGTGCGCGCCTTCTGCCTCCGGACGGCGGAGACCGCCGGCTACGCCGTCTCGATCACCTTCGTACTGTCCTACCTGGACGACGACGCCGCGCCGAACGTCTCCGGAACCGTCTCCCTCACCGCCCTCGTGACGGCCGCCGCGCTCGGCATCCTCGCCACCGTCTTCTGGGGTGCGCTCTCCGACCGGATCGGGCGACGCCCGGTCTATCTGCTGGGCTCGGCGGTCACACTGCTGTGGGGCGTCCCGATGTTCTTGCTGGTGGGCACCGAGAGCGCGGTGCTGGTGCTGCTGACCTTCGTCGTCAGCTACTGCCTCTGCCAGAACTCGCTGGCCGGCGTGCAAGGCGCCTGGTTCTCCGAGCTGTTCGCCACCAAGACGCGGACCGCCGGCACCTCCCTCGCGTACCAGCTCTCCGCGGTGGTCTCCGGCTTCACGCCCATGATCGCCACCGCGCTGTACTCCGCCACGGGCTGGGCCGGCCCCGCCGTCCTGTTCAGCTGCTACGGCCTGCTGGGGCTCGTGGCGACGCTGCTGACCCGCGAGACGTGGGGGCCCGGGGACCGCACGCCGGCCGATCACACGCGCACGCCCGAACCCGCACCACTCCCCCAGTAAGCAAGGAGCACCGAAGAGTGAGCTCTACCGACACCACACTCCGCACCGGCCCCGCCCCTACGGACGCCACCGACGCCACCGACCGCACCCAACGGGTCAGCGCGCTGCGCGACTCGGCGTATCGCATCCGGCGCCACGCCCTGGACATGGGCGAGGTCCAGGGCCAGGGATACATCGGCCAGGCGCTCGGCGTCGCGGACATTCTCGCCGTCGCCTACAAGGACGTACTGAACTACCGTCCGGACGAGCCCACTTGGCCGGGGCGCGACCGGTTCCTGCTCTCGATCGGCCACTACGCCATCGCCCTGTACGCGGCGCTGGCCGAGGCCGGCACCCTGGACGTCGCGGAGCTGGCCACCTACGGCAGCGACGACTCGCGGCTGCCCATGTCCGGGATGGCCTCCTACACCCCCGGCATGGAGATCTCCGGCGGCTCGCTCGGCCACGGCCTGGGCGTCGCGGTGGGGATGGCGCTGGGCCTGCGTCACCAGGGCAGTGCGGCACGCGTGTACAACCTGCTCTCCGACGGTGAGCTGGATGAGGGCTCCACCTGGGAGGCCGCCCTGGCCGGTGCCCACCACGGTCTGGACAACGTCACCGCCATCGTCGATGTCAACGCCCTCCAGGCCGACGGCCCCACCGCGGGCGTGCTGCGCACCGAGCCCGTCACCGACAAGTGGGAGGCGTTCGGCTGGCGCGCCATACGGGTGGACGGCAACGACATCGATGCCCTCCTCACCGCCTTCGACACCCTGCGCACCCACCGGGGCTCGCCCTCGGTACTGATCTGCGACACCCGGATCGGATGCGGCGTGCCTCTGCTGGAGACCCGGGAGAAGGCGCACTTCATGCGGGTCGAGGAGCACGAATGGCAGGTCGCCCGCGACCAGTTGGACGGGACACACCACCACCGCATCCGGAAGGACACCGACGCATGAACGCCCCCGCCGCGGCCCAGGCCGCACCGCGCAAGCTCACCACCTCGGCCATGATCGCCTCGATCGCGGAGGAGGGGCAGCGCACCGCCAAGGCACCCTTCGGCCATGCGCTGGCCCGGCTCGCCGAGGAGCGCCCGGAGATCGTCGGGCTCTCCGCCGACCTGGCCAAGTACACCGACATGCACGTCTTCCGAGCGGCCCACCCGGACCGGTTCTTCCAGATGGGCATGGCGGAACAGTCCATGCTGGGGGCCGCCGCCGGCCTGGCGGAGGTGGGCCTGGTGCCGTTCGCCTCCACGTACTCCGTCTTCGCCACCCGCCGCGCGTACGACTTCCTGTGCCTGGACATCGCCGAGCCGGGACTCAACGTCAATGTCGTCGGCGCGCTGCCGGGCCTCACCACCGGTTACGGGCCCAGCCATCAGGCCACCGAGGACCTGGCCATCCTGCGCGGCATCCCCGGCCTCACCATCGTCGACCCGGCCGACTCGGTGGACATCGAGCAGGCCGTCCCGGCCCTGGCCGCCACTCCGGGGCCGACCTATCTGCGGCTGCTGCGCGGCGCCGTGCCGACCGTGCTCGACGAGTACGACTACCGCTTCGAGGTGGGGCGGGCCGCGGAGCTGCGCACCGGCCGCGACGTGCTGTTCATCTCCACGGGCCTGATGACGACACGGGCCCTGACCGCGGCGCGGGAACTGGCGGCCGATCACATCGATGTTGCCGTGCTGCACGTGCCGACCATCAAGCCCCTGGACAGCGAGGCGATTCTGCGCGAGACGGCGAAGGGGCGGCTGGTGGTGACACTGGAGAACCACACCGTCATCGGCGGCCTGGCCGAGTCCGTGGCCTCCTGCCTCGCCTACGCCGGAGCGGGGGTACGCATCGTACCGATCGGCCTCCCCGACGCCTTCCTGGCCGCGGGCGCGCTGCCGACGCTGCACGACCGGTACGGACTGTCCGTGGCCGCCATCAAGGCGCGCGTACGGGACGAGTTGTGCGCACCCGGCCCCGGAAACCACTGAATTCCGCCACCCGTCCCCAGAGCCCTTTCCTCTTTCATCCGTACCACTCGACCGCCGCAAAGGAAGCAAGCACCCATGACCAGCACCGCCAACTCCATCGCCAACCCCACCGCCGCCGTTCCTCGCACCGCCCTTGTCACCGGCGCCGGATCCCTCCGCGGTATCGGCCGGGCCACCGCGCACGCCCTGGCCGCGGACGGTTACCACATCGCCGTACTGGATCTGGACAAGGAAGCCGCCGAGCACGCCGCCGAGGAGGTGGCCCAGGCCCATGGCGTGCAGGCGCTGGGCCTGGCCGCCGACGTGACCGACCCCGACGCCGTGCACGCCGCCGTGGAATCCGTCGAGGCCGCACTGCCGCCGGTCGGCGCCCTGGTCAACAACGCCGGCATCACCTCGCCGACCCGCTTCCTCGATGTCTCGGCCGAGGAGTGGGACCGCATCTTCGACGTCAACGTCCGCGGCAGCTTCCTCCTCACCCGCCGGGTGGCCCCCGGCATGGCCGAGCGCGGCTTCGGCCGCATCATCCACCTGTCGTCGGTCTCGGCCGAGCGCGGCGGTGGCGTCTTCGGCGGTGTGGCCTACTCGGCGGCCAAGGCGGCCCTGCTCGGCTTCTCGCGCGCCCTGGCCCGCGAGCTCGGCCCCTCCGGCGTCACCGTCAACTCCGTCGCCCCGGGCCTGATCGACACCGACATCACGTCCGGCAAGCTCGACCCGCAACGCAAGGCCGCGATGATCGACGACATCCCGATGCGCCGCGCCGGCAGCGTCACCGATGTCGCCGACGTCATCGCCTTCCTGGCCCGCCCGGCCTCCGGCTACCTCACCGGTGTCACCTACGACATCAACGGCGGGTCACACATCCACTGACCCTTTCCCCGGCCGGGTCCGCGTCCCTGTCCCGCGCACACGCCCTCGTGGGCGAGGTGCCGCCGCGGCGGACGATGACGACTGCCGCGAGGCCGATGGCCAGGCCCAGCAAGGTCTGAAGGCCGAACGTCTCACCGAACATGACGGCTCCCCAGACCGCCGTGACAGGGGCCATGAGGAACATGAGCGTATTGACCTCGGTGACTCCGGAGCGCTTCAGGATGAGCCAGTACAACCCGTACCCGCCAAAGGTGGACAGGGCCACGAGCCAGGCGATCGCGGCCCAGAACGAGGGCTCGGCGGGGGGCTTCGCGGCTCCGGTGCTCGCGGCGAGCGCCGTGAAGATGACGGTACTGGTGACGCAGTGGACGGTCATCGACACCGCAGGCGCGACCCGCGTGCGGGAACGGCTTTCCAGGAATGTGGCCGCGACCAGCGAAAACATTCCGAGGAACGGGATGAGGTAGGCCCACCAGGCCACGCCGGTGCGCGCCGCGGCATCGGCCGTGGTGACGAGGGCGACGCCGCTCACCCCCAGGCACAGGCCGAGCCACTGCGTGCGCGAGACGTACTGACGCAGCAACGGGCCGGCGAGCGCTCCGGCGACGAGGGGCTGGACACCGTCGATCAGGGCCGTGGTGCCGCTGGAGACCCCGAGCTGGATCGCGTAGTAGACGGTGAGCAGATAGCCGCTCTGCGACAGCACGCCGACCACGGCCTGCCTGGCCACGTCCCGCACCGCCAGGCCCCGCCACGACGCTCTGGCGGCGGTCGCGGCGACGGCGATCAGGATGACGGTCAGCGGCAGGAACCGCCACATCAGGACCGTGACCGCGGAAGCGCTGCCGGCCCCGAGCTTGGCCCCGATGAACCCGGAACTCCAGCACAGCACGAAGGCGATCGAGAGCAGGAAGTGCACGTCTCACCCTCCAGTAAACAGATCGGTATACCCCTTCACCCTTCACTATACAGATCGGTATACTTTTGGGCATGGGTACTACGGAGAAGTCGCGGCGGATCAGGATGACGCCTGCCGCGCTGCGCGTCCTGGAGGCCGCTGCACGGCTGTTCTACGAGCGCGGGATCCATGCCGTCGGCGTGGACCTGATCGCCGCCGAGGCCGGGGTGACCAAGAAGACCCTCTACGACCGGTTCGGCTCCAAGGAGCAGATCGTCGTGGAGTACCTCGCGGACCGCGACGAGCGTTGGCGGGCCTTCCTCGCCGAGCGCCTGGCGGCCGCGGACCCGGCGCCGTCGGCACGTGTCCTGGCCGTCTTCGACGCCTCGCACGCGTGGTCGTCGGAGCACAGCTCCAAGGGGTGCAGCATGGTCAACGCCCACGCCGAGATCAGCGATCCGGCCCACCCGGCCCATCCGGTCATCACCGGGCAGAAGCAGTGGATGCTCGACCTGTTCAGCCGCCTCGCCGGGGAGATCGCCCCCGACGGAGCCGACCAGCTGGCCCGGACGCTCATGCTGCTGCACGAAGGAGCGCTCGTCGCCCACGGCCTGAGCATCTTTCCTGACCCCATCCGCCATGCCCGCGAACAGGCACAAGCCCTCCTTGCCGGGACGCGGACCCAGTAGCGGGAACTCCCCGGACGCTGCTGGGCGGTGACGGCCCCCGGGGTCACTCCGCGATGCCCACCTGTGCCACCACCCTCTCCACCCGCCCCCGGACGAGGTATTCGCCGGGGACCGCGTTGCGGCGGCCGTAGGTTTCGGCGTGCTGCGGGCCCATGTAGCGGGCGGCGAGGCGGGTGGCCCAGGTGAGGAGGGGGGCGGGGGCGGGGGCCAGGCGGGCGGTGCCGTTGAGTTGTACGTAGGCGTACGGGGCTGTCTGGTCGTCGACGCAGAGGCTGAAGCGGCCGCTGCGGCGCAGGGCGCGGGCCTTCAGGGAGTCGCCCCAGACCGTGAAGACGACCTCGGTGACGGTCCCGGTACCGGTGGCGTCGGGGACCTCGTCGAGCAGGAACCAGACCGGCGTGACGTGCGGTTCGCCGGCGGCCCGGGTCACGGCGAGCTTCCCGGTGCGGGTGCCGGCCGAGACGAATGTCTTCCATTCGGTGTCGGTCATGGTGCGCATGGGGTGCTTTCCTTTGCGGCGTTTTGTGCCGGTGATTTTCGGCGTTGTGTAGTGGCGGTGGTCAGGCGCGGCGGGCGGCCTTGCGGAGGGCTTCGGCGCGGTCGGTGCGTTCCCAGGTGAAGTCGGGGAGTTCGCGGCCGAAGTGGCCGTAGGCGGCGGTCTGCGCGTAGATGGGGCGCAGCAGGTCGAGGTCGCGGATGATCGCGGCGGGGCGGAGGTCGAAGACCTCGGTGACGGCGCGCTCGATGCGGGCCTGGGAGACGGTGGCCGTGCCGAAGGTCTCCACGAACAGGCCGACCGGCTCGGCCTTGCCGATGGCGTAGGCGACCTGCACCTCGCAGCGGGTCGCGAGCCCGGCCGCGACGACGTTCTTCGCCACCCAGCGCATCGCGTACGCGGCGGAGCGGTCGACCTTGGAGGGGTCCTTGCCGGAGAAGGCGCCGCCGCCGTGCCGGGACATACCGCCGTACGTATCGATGATGATCTTGCGGCCGGTGAGGCCCGCGTCGCCCATCGGGCCGCCGGTCTCGAACCGTCCCGTCGGGTTGACCAGCAGGCGGTAGCCGTCCGTCTCCAGGTCCAGGCCCGCTTCGGCGAGGTCCTTCAGGACGGATTCGACGACGTACGTGCGGAGGTCGGGTGCGAGGACGGAGTCGAGGTCGAGGCCCGCGGCGTGCTGCGAGGAGACCACGACGGTGTCCAGCCGGACCGGCTTGCTGCCCAGGTACTCCACGGTGACCTGGGTCTTGCCGTCGGGACGGAGGTAGGGCAGCGTGCCGTCCTTGCGTACCTCCGTGAGCCGGCGGGAGAGGCGGTGCGCGAGCTGGACTGGCAGGGGCATCAGCTCGGGGGTCTCCGTGCAGGCGTAGCCGAACATCAGGCCCTGGTCGCCGGCGCCCTGCTCGTCGAGCGCGTCCCCGCCCCCGCCGACCCGCTTCTCGTACGCGGTGTCCACGCCCTGCGCGATGTCCGGGGACTGGACGCCGAGCGAGACGCTGACGCCGCAGGAGGCCCCGTCGAAGCCCTTGTCCGACGCGTCGTAGCCGATGGCGAGGATCTTCTCGCGGACCAGGGCAGCGAGGTCGGCGTACGCGCGCGTCGTGACCTCGCCGGCGAGGTGCACCTGACCGGTGGTGATCAGCGTCTCCACGGCGACCCGGGACGCCGGGTCCTGTGCGAGGAGTGCGTCGAGGACGGTGTCGCTGATCTGGTCGGCGATCTTGTCGGGGTGGCCCTCGGTGACGGATTCGGAGGTGAACAGACGGCGGGACATGGCGCTCCCAGGGGTTGCGGCGGCTGCCGGCTCGGTGGCGGAGAGGGAGGTGCGGGGTGGGCCGTGGGCCGGAGTGCTCCGTCGCGGGGGTCGGCGAAGCACTCCGGCGGTCTGTGGGGGCCGGGGACAGTGGCCGCGCGGCATGGGCCGGGCGGACCCCGGGCCTACGCTGCGCGGCAGCGCAGCAGGACGAGTGTGGGGTTGGCACGCCAGTCGTCCCAGTAGGCGTCGCCGAGGGCGGCGACTCCCTCCGGGGCGATGTGCACCGGCTCCCAGGTGATGTCGGTGAAGCCGGTGGCCTTCAGGGCGCTTTCGTAGACGTCGCGGCGCGGGAAGTGCGCGGTGATCGTGACAGGGGGTTCCAGGAGCGCGGTGATCGAGGCGCGGGGGCCCGCTTCGGCCTGCTCGTCGAACTCGTGCAGGAAGCCGTACTTCCGGGTGGACGGGCCGTCGAAGCGGTAGTCCGGGTTCTGGGTGAGGGTGAGGAATTCCCCGCCGGGTGCGAGGGCGCTCCGTACGCCCTCGCACATCCGCTTCATGGCGGTGCCGCTCTCCGCGTAGTTGAGCAGATAGGCGGCGGTGACCAGGTCGAAGGGGGCGTCGGGGAGCGTCATGGCGGCCACGTCGGCGACCGCGTAACGCACCCCTGCGGGCCGCTGTTCCTCGATGGCGCGGGCCGCCTCGATCATGGCCGGCGAGATGTCGACGCCGAGCACGTCAGCGGCGCCCAGCGCCTTGATCCGCCGGGTGTAGAACCCGGTGCCGCACGCCAGGTCCAGGACCGAGCGCCCGACCACGTCGTCCAACATGCCCAGGAAGCTGGGGAGTTCGGAGTACCTGATCATCGGCAGCGACTTGAAGCCCTCGTAGGCCACGCCGATCTCGTCGTACTGGTCAACGCTCATGTCGCTTCTCTCTTCTCGGGCCGCGGGAGGCGGCCGTCTTGGGCCGTGGAGTGCGGCGTCGGGTGCGGCCGTCAGGCGGTGGACCCGTCGGCCGCTACTGCGGAGGCGCGCCGGGCGCGGAGGGCGACCAGGGCGCCGATCAGGGAGACCAGGACGATGGCGGCTCCCACGTAGGCGAGCGTGTTGACGGCGGCGCCGGAGCCGAGCATCCGTGAACCGGTCCAGGAGCCCGCGGCGTTACCGAGGTTGAAGGCGGAGGTGTTGGCCGCGAGGACCAGGGTCGAGCCGCCGCCCGCCGCACCCAGCGCCCAGGCCTGCAGCGGCGGTACGAGCGCGCCGGAGGCCAGGCCGATCAGCAGGACCGCGATCACGGTGGGGACCGCGGCGCCCGCGCCGAAGCCGATCAGCAGGAGCATCGCGGCGAGCACGGCGAGCATCCCGGCGATCGTGCCGCGCAGGGACCGGTCGGCGAGCTTGCCGCCCAGCGCGTTGCCGATGAAGCCGCCGAGTCCGAAGACGAAGAGCATGGCGGCCGCCACGCCCTCGCTGAAGCCGGTGACCTGGCGCAGCAGCGGGGTGATGTAGCTGTAGAGCAGGAACCAGCCGGTCTGCGAGACGACGGTGACGCCCATCGCCCACAGGACCTGGGACCTGCCGAGCGCGCCGACCTCGGCGCGGAAGGACACCTTCGCGCCGCCGCCCAGCCCGTTGGGCACCAGGAAGCCGATGGCCAGCACGCCGACCACGGCGGCCACCGCCACCGTCCAGAAGGTGGCCCGCCAGCCCCACGTCTCACCGATCACGGTGCCGATGGGGCCGCCGAGTACGGTCGCGAGGCCGAGGCCGCCGGCGACCCAGGCGATGGCCGACGCCTGCCGGCCCGGGGGCGAGAGCCGTACCGCCAGCAGGATGCTCGCGGCGGCGAAGGTGCTGTGGGTGAGCGCGCCGATCGTCCGGGCGCCCATCAGGATGCCGAAGGTGGGCGCCAGCGCGCCGAGGACATTGGCGACGCCGAAGACCGCGAGCAGCGCGAGGGCCAGGGTCTTCGGTGCGACGCGCGCGGTGAGCACGGTGACGATGGGGCCGCCGATGGCGACGGCGAACGCGTACGCGCTGAGCAGCTGGCCCGCCGTCGCCACGGTCACGTGCAGGTCGTGGGAGACGTGGAGGAGCAGCCCGATCAATGCGAACTCCGCCGAGCAGAGGGCGAAGACGGAGAGCGAGAGGGCGAGCAGCGGTACGACGGAGAACCGCTCGGCCGCCGGATCGGCAGCCGTGGCGGAGGCCGCGGGCACCGCCGGGCCGCCGGCCCCGTCGTCGGGGGCCAGGGCCGTGGGTTGCGGATTCGATGAGGCGGACAAGGGGGTGACCTCCTAGCCATGAGGCCGGCCGCGGTCGCTCGGTTCGACCGTCGTTCCCGGCCTGCGTTTATGTCGACACGCTCTATGTCGTTGACTTAGTACATCGCGAAACTTGTATGTCGCGAGCCTTGTATGTCGTATCGACCTATGGCGAGTTTAGCCGTATGCTCGTGAGCCATGTCAAGCACACTGGATCTGGCCGTACTGGGCTTCCTCCACGAAGAGCCCCTGCACGGGTACGAGCTGCGCGTCCGCCTCGCCCGGCTGACCGGGCACGTGCGTGCCGTCAGCCAGGGCACGCTCTACCCGGCCATCAAGCGCATGGAGAAGGCGGGGCTGCTGCGGCGCTCGCCGGAACAGGGGGCCGCGGCGGCGCCCCGCCATGTGCTGACCCTGACCGGGCAGGGCGAGGAACGGCTCATGGAGCTGCTGCGCAAGCCCGAGGAGCCGTTCATCACCGACGAGAACCGCTGGTTCGTGCTGCTCGCCTTCCTGCGTCACCTGGCGGACCCGGCGGCGCAGGCGGAGGTGCTGCAGCGGCGGCTGGACTTCCTGAGCGAGCCCAGCAGTTACTTCTACGAGGGCGACCGGCCGCTGCGTGCCCAGGACCTCGACGACCCCTTCCGCCAGGGCATCCTGACCATCGCGCGGGCCACTTCGAAGGCGGAGCTCAGCTGGCTGCGGCAGACGCTGACGGAGCTGACCAGCGCGGCCGGGGCGGAGTCCACTCCCTGACGGCCGCGAAGAAGTCCTCCGCGGTGCGGATGGGGACCAGGGACCGGCTCTCCTCGGCGCTCATGAAGCCGTGGTTCGCGGCCTTGAGCGCCAGCGAGACCAGCCGGTTCCAGTACCCCTCGGTGTCCAGCAGCATCAGCGGCTTGCGGTGATGGCCGAGCACCAGCCCCGCCCACACCTCGAACAGCTCCTCCAGAGTGCCCACCCCGCCGGGCAGTGCGACGAAGCAGTCCCCCAGCTCCGCCATCAGCGCCTTGCGCTCCTGCATGGTGTCCACCACCCGGAGGTCGGTGAGGGACGTGTGGGCGACCTCCGCGTCGACCAGGGACTGCGGGATGACGCCGGTGACCTTGCCGCCATGGGCCAGCGCGGCGTCGGCGATCACCCCCATCAGGCCGACGCTGCCCCCGCCGTAGACGATCTCGCAGCCCTGCCGGGCGAGCCCGGCCGCGAACCGTCCCGCCTCCTCGGCGAAGGCCGGCCGGCTGCCCGACGAGGAACCGGCGTAGAGGGTGACACGCATATCTGGACCTCCTTGGTGGGGTACGCGGCCGGGACCGGTGCCGCACCGGTCCCGGCCGCGTACGGTCTCTTCCGCGATTACGGGCTGACCCGGCCGAACTTCTCGAACGCGGTGTGCGTGAGCGGCATCAGCCGCGCGAACTCCGTCTCCATGCCCTCCGCCACCAGCTCGATCTCCCGCTGCGGCGAGGACGGGTAGGCGGCGTCGGGCCGGTTGGTCCGCAGCCCCAGGAAGTGCATGAGCGCCCGCGCGTTGCAGGTCGCGTACACCGAGGAGTACGTCGCCACGGGCAGCACCATGCGGGCTATCTCGCGGGCGATGCCGCCGTCCAGCATCCGGCTGTACTCGCGGAACGCCGCCCCGTACACGGACCGCGCCGAGGAGACCACCTCCTCCAGGTCGCCCGGGGCGCCCGGCACGTAGTGGTAGTGGCCCGGCTTGCCCTCCTGGCGGAGCAGCCGGGCGCCGTCGGGGACGTAGAAGACGGGGCTCATCTCCCGGTAGCGCGCGCTCTCCTCGTTGAACGACCAGGTGCGGTGGCGCATGAGGTGGCGCACCGTGAAGATCGGCGCGTGGATCAGGAACGTCATGTAGTTGTGTTCGAAAGGGCTGCCGTGGCGGCTGCGCATCAGGTAGTTGATGAGCCCCGCGGCATACGAGTCGCCGCGCTCCTCCTGATGCGCCCGCTCGCCCGCGGTGGACACCCGCGCGGCCCGTACGACACCGATGTCGTCGGCCCGGTGGTCCACCAGCTCGACCGTGATGTCGCTGCACAGCTCGATGTCGGTACCGGTGTCGAGGTCGAGCGACGGGACGGTCACCGGGGTTTCGGTCATGGACGTCATGGTTGTCCGCCTGCTTCTGTCAGGGAGCCGTGAGCTCCGGTTCGAGGGAAGGACGCTCGTCGCGTGCCGTGCGTGCGGTGGCGTTCGGCGACTGGCACGCCAGCACGGCGGCGAGCAGGACAGCGAGGGAGGAGAGGACCGCCCCCGGCCCGGTGCCGGCGTCCCCGGGGAACAGCGCGTCGACGAGCAGCGCGCCCACGGTCTGCCCCGCCACCATGGCCAGCCCCGTCACCAGCACGCCGATGCGGCGCACCAGGAGGACCGAGGCGAGGACGAACACCAGGCCGAGGAGCCCGCCGGAGTACAGCAGCGGGTCGCCGGGCCAGTGGCGCGGGAGGCCGGCGCGGGCGATGTCGACGCACAGGGCGGCGCCGAGCACCACGGCCGCGAGCAGGAAATTCAGGGTCACGGACGGGTAGGGGGTGCGGGCCTCGACGTTGAGCCGGCCGTTGACCGCCATCTGCCAGGACAGCCCGATGCCGGCCAGCAGGGGGAGGGCGGCGAGCCATACGGCGCCGGTGGCCAGCGAGCCGAGCAGCGGTACGGCCACCGCCGCCAGCGCGAGCGCGGCACCGGCGATCCGGCGGGGCGTGACCCGGCAGGCGTCGCCGGGCCCGAGCCCGAAGTGGTCGACCCACAGGCCGCTCAGAGTCTGGCCGCCGACCAGCGCGACCGTGTATGCGGCGGTGCCCAGGGCGCCGGTGCTGACGCCCTGGGAGAGGACGACGACGCCGCCGACGAGACCGCCGAGGAAGTGGTGGGGGCGCAGCCTGCCGGGCGCGCCGGGCGGCGTGCGCAGGGCGGCCGCCAGGCGGCGTACACCGGCCCGGAAGGCCGGCAGCCAGGGGCAGACGAGCAGCAGGACCAGCAGTCCGGCGCCGTCCGACAGGGCCGCGGCGGCCACACCGTCGTGCACTCGGCCGCCCAGCCTGCCGTTCACCCACGCCTGGAGGGAGAGCACCGCGCCGGCCGCGACCGCCAGGGCCACGGCCACCGCCCGGACGGTGGCGGCCCGGGGCACCGCCGGCCCCGGCCGCCGTACGCGGGCGCTCCGTGTGCCGGTGCTCATATGCCGTACGCGGCGCTGAGCTTGCCGACGAGGTACGCGCCCGACGTGGTCGGGGCGTGCCGCGGCGGGTTGTCGGGGCCGGTGCAGGTGGGGATGCACTCGATGGGCGCCGTGTAGTTGGGCTGGAGGAAGAAGGGGAGGGAGTAGCGCTCGCGGTGGGCGACCTCGCGGGGCGGGTTGACGACCCGGTGCACGGTGCTGACCCAGCGGTCGTTGGTCCACACGGCCATCAGGTCGCCGATGTTGACCACGAAGGTGCCCTCGACGGCCGGCACGTCCAGCCATCGGCCCGCCTTGTCCCGTACCTGAAGGCCGCCGGGCGCGCCGTCCTGGTACAGGATGGTCAGCAGGCCCCAGTCGCTGTGCATGCCCTTGCGGAGCTGGCCGGGCTGCGGCGGGTTCTCCTGGCCCGGGTAGTAGTTGGCCGTCATGTTCGAGATGTGGTGGTCGATCTTGTCGTCGAACCAGGTCTCGGGCAGCTCCAGCGCCAGCGCCATCAGCCGGGCCAGCTCCCGGGCGAGGTGTTCCATCTCGCGGTAGTACGCGAGGTAGGCGGCGCGGAAGCCGTCCAGCACCGGCCACTTGTTGAGGCTGACCAGGCCGCGCCGCGCGTCGTCGGGGATGCCGGTCGCGCCGACGTCGCCGAGCCGGTTGTAGGTGTACGTCTCGGAGAGGTCGGCGAGCTTTCTGGCCTGCTCGGCGTCCACGCCGTCGTTCGCCGCCGCGAGGTTGCCCTCGACGCCGAAGCCGCGCATCAGCGGGTCGTCCGGGTCGGCGAGCAGCCGGCGCTTCTCCTCCGGCGCGAGGGCGAAGAACCGCTTGGTCGCCTCGTACACCTCGCGGATCCGGGACTCGGGCACGCCGTGTCCGGTGATCGCCATGAAGCCGCTGTTCTCGCAGACCTCGCCGATCGCGCGGGCGACCGCCAGCCGCCGGAAGGGGTCGCCCTTGCGGGCCGAGGAGATGTCGATCACGGGCACATAGCCGTGGGCGAGGGTGACCGGTGTACCGTCCGCCGCCGGGGCGCCTGCCCGGCCGGCCGTCGAATCAGTGAGCATGTGTCACCTTCCTTGCGCAGTCGCGTGTTCGGGGGCCTGGACGATCGCGGAGACCCAGGTGAGGCCGGCTCCCGCGCCGATGAGCAGCGCCATCTCGCCCGGCGCCAGGATCCGGCGCTCGTACAGGTCGTTGAGGTCGGCGCCCCAGTCGCCGCAGCCCAGATGCCCGGTCAGGTCGTCGAAGCGCAGATACTCGACGTCCAGCAGGTCCCGCAGCGCGGGCAGGTAGAGGGAGTTCACGCCGGAGGTCCCGATGCGCGGCAGGACCACGTACCGCAGCCTGCGGTCGCCGGGGCCGGTCCCCGCGTCGTCCAGGGTCGCCTTGACCAGGCTCGTGATGTGGTCGTACGCGACCGAGGACAGCAGTTCCGATCCGGCGCGGGCGGAGTCCAGGACGCTGAAGGGCAGCTCGACCTGCATCGGCATGTCGGCGAACGGCCGGTCGCCGCGGACCAGGATCTCCAGCTCCGGCGCGACGTAGGTGTTGACCGCGCGCAGCGCGAACGCGGCGCCGGGCTCCCCGGTGCGGTCGAGCAGGATCGCGGTGCCCGAGTCGCCGAGCGGCATGGAGGGCTGGAAGTTCCAGCGGTCGATGCCCGGCAGGACGAACCGGTCGGAGCTGGCGACCAGGGCCTTGCGGGTGCCGGGGTCGGCGGTGAGCCGCAGGGCGGCGTCCTGCAGGGCCAGCCCGCCGCCGTCGCAGCCCTGGTGGAGCGCGAGCGGCAGGCAGTCGGCGGCGCCGAGCAGCTTGGCGATGTAGTGCGGGGGCGACCACATGTCGTGGCCCTGGTGGTAGATCCAGCTGTGGACCAGCAGGTCCAGCTCGCCGCCGTCCCAGCCGGCGCGCTCCAGCGCGATCCGGGCCGCCCGTACCGCCATGTCCGGCGCGGAGATGTCCGCCGCCACCGGGAGCGCCGTGATGCCCATGCGCTCGGCCACTTCAGGGAGGAGCCGGCCTTCGGCCACCGCCTGGGCGGCGGTGTCCAGGGCCGGCGGAGTCCATGCCCCAACTGCCCGTATCTGCACGTCGGTTCCGAATTTCATACCGCTTCCCTCCGGGAACGGGCCGCCGTCGACCGTTATGCAAGCAGTCGGCCCTGGTCTCTGTCAATACTGTCATTGACAGAGACCAGGGCCAGTCAAAATCCGGGATTCAGTTGTCACATGGGGCCGTCGCGGCGGGCCGCGACCACGCACACCACGGCCGCCAGCCCCGCAGCCGACAGCAGCACCCACGCCCCGCCCGCGAACTGCTCGTAGAGCCGCCCGAAGGCGAACGGACCGGCCGCCGCGCCGAGCGAGACGCCCATCTGCGTCACGGCGGTGGCCTGCTTCTCACGGCCCGGATACGAGGCCCCGGCGACGTGGTGCAGCACCCCGGCCCAGCCCCAGCCGCCCGCGTAGGCGAGGAAGGCCCCGGCGGCGCTGCCCACCGCGCCGCCCCCGGCCAGCAGCGCGGTACCCGCCGTGCCCACCGCGAACATCACCCACAGCAGCCGCCACGTCCGGTGCCCCGCCCGGTCCGTCAGCCAGCCCGCGCCGAGCCGCGCCAGTACGGACAGTCCCGCGGCCCCGGCCGCCAGGAAGCCCGCCGTGCCGAGGGCGAACCCGTCGTCCTCCAGGGTCAGTACGAGGAATCCGCCCAGGCTGTTGCCGATCGCCGCGCCCAGCAGTCCCGCCGCGGCCAGTGCCACCAGCCGCCGGTCCCACGGCACCGCGCCCCGCGGGCCGCCCCGCGGCTCCGGTGTGCGCTCGCGGCGTACCCGCGCCAGCAGCACCACCGCGTAGCCGCCGCACACGGCCGCGCCGCCCGCGAAGACCGCCCGCCAGCCCAGCGGGACCGCGAACAGCGGGACCGTGACACTGCACAGCAGCGTCGTGGCCGGCACCGCGGCCTGCTTGAGGCCGAACGCCCGCCCCTGCGCGCCCGGCGGACAGCGGCGCATCAGCAAGAAGTTGGTGTACGGCTGGCTGAAGCCGTACGCGCAGCCGCCGAGCACCGCACCGGCCCACAGGCCCGTGCCCGGCACCACGGCGCCCGTGGCGAGCGCGGCCGCGGTGGCCAGCAGCGCCGCGGCGACCACCGTCCCGGCGTCCACCGGGATCCTGGCCGACCGGCTGGCGCAGGCGCCGAGCAGCGACCCCAGCCAGTAGACCGCCAGCAGGGCACCGAACGTGCCGGTGGTCCAGTGCAGTTCACGGCAGATCAGGCTGTCGGCGGCGCCCGGCAGGAAGACCGGCATCGAGGTGAGCGTGGTCACCGCGGCCACATGCCACGCGGTGCCGAGGCCGCGGCCCGCCCGGGGCCGCGGGTCACGGGCGCCGGACGGCTGCCCCGCCCGGCCCGCGAGGACCGTCCGCGGGAGCGAGCCGCTCATACGGCCACCTCGCTGCGGTCCACCGGACGCGGCGCGGCCCCCAGGCCCAGCAGCGCGCTCGCGACCGCGTCGGTGTCCTCCAGCGTGACCGAGCCGACGCACGGCCGGATCCCCGCCGCGGTCACCCAGTGCACCCCCTCCGTCGGGACGCCGAGCGCGAATCTTCGCGGATGCGCGCGGCCGTCCGCCGCGACCAGGCGCCCCGGCCGGCCGGTCACGGCCAGCGCGCCCGTGTCGTACGCCGGCCCTTCCGGGTCGGGGACAACGAAAGAGGTGGCCTCGCCGCGTGCCAGGAGGTCCCGCAGCAGCGGGTCGGCGGTGCGCCGGACGTCGGACTCCGGCAGCCGCGCCTCGATCAGCGCGCCGGCCCGCACCGGCTCCCCCGGCACCACGGGCGAGGTGGCGAGGAACCCCCGCCCGTCGGCGTCCGGTTCGACCCGCAGCCGCGGGCCGAGCAGCCGCAGCACCCCCGCGTCCATGAGCGCCACCGCCTCCTCCGTACGCCGGCGGGGCGGCCCGATGGAGAGGAAGGCGTTCAACGGCGTGTACCAGCCGCGCAGTTCGGCACGGTAGGAGCCGCCGGTGATCCCGGCGTGGTCGACGACCCGGCGGATCACATTGCGCAGGTCCCGCAGCACGTCCAGGGCGGCCTTGACCGGGTCGGAGACATTGCCGCGCCCCGCGCGTTCGGCGTCCCGCCGCAGGTACTCCCGCGCCCAGACGCCGTAGTCGGCCGCTCCGCCGAAGGACAGCCCCGCGTACGGCTCGGCGATGCGCCGCCAGCTCCACCGGTCCCCCGCGGGAATCCCGTACGCGTCGAGCAGGGCGCCCTCCCCCGGCCCGCCGCCCTCGGCCGTCAGGAACCGGCCCCGGAACTCGCGGACGCCGGCCGGGGCGGTGCCCCGCGCCCGCAGCAGCGTGCCGTAATAGACGGTCTCCACCTCCTTGGCGACCAGCGGCCACACGTCCCGCCGGAAGGAGAGATCGCGCCGCTCGGCGGCGCGCCGGCGCAGCCGGGCGATCGCCGCCGGGGTCAGCAGCAGCGGCGTGTGCATCCCGTGGGCGCCCTTCTCGTTCTCGCCGCGGGCGTGGTACGGGACACCGCGCCGGGAGCCCGCGAACAGCACCGGCTCCCGGCCGGACCGCCGGTAGACCAGCCTGCCCTGCGCGTCCCTGACGAAGGATCCGCCGCGGCCCTGCGTGAACAGGGCCATGTAGTCGAAGAAGTTGAGGCCGAGGCCGCGCAGCAGCACGGAGCTGCCGGGCGCGATGCCCGTCAGATCGACGTCGGCGGGGTTGGCCGGGCCGATGTACCGAAGGCCGTTGCGCTCGGCGTACACCCCCAGCTCGGTCCCGGCCTCCGTCGGGGCCATCGGTATGTGCCCCTGGGCCAGCACCACCGCGTCCAGACCGAGGAGCACCGGACCGCCGGCCAGCCGTACGCCCTGCCCCGCCGCGTCCTCGAAGAGCCGTACGGCGCGGTCCTGGTGGATGCGTACCGTCATGCCCTGCGGCAGCCGGCTCACGATGTACCGCAGCGCCCAGCAGAGATACCGGCCGTACAACGCGCGCGTCGGGTAGTCGTCGGGTCCGGGTGCGGCCTCGCCGGGGCGGGCCGAGAAGCCGGCCCACTCGTGCAGGCTCGGGCCGCTGAGCACCGGCACGTCCCGCCCCACCGTGCTGTCGGCGAACACCGTGACCTGGGAGGCGACCGTGTTCATCAGCAGCGCGCCGGACTGGTCGGTCCGCCACACGGCGCCGGCCCCCGGCGGGTACGGGTCGATCAGATGGACCGTCACCGACCGCGGCCGGTCCCGTGCCACCGCCACCCTGGCCGCCAGCCGCTCCAGGACGGACAGCCCGCGCGGACCCGTACCGATGACGGCGATATTCATCCTCGTGCTCACCCAGATCTCCTGGTCTCAAGGGGGGAGTGCCGGTGGCGTGCCGGAAGCGGCACCCGTAAGCGGTGCCGTACTGCGAGGACGTGCTCAAAGGCGGAACGTGCACCGGGCGAGAGGGCCACGGTGGTCGAGCGGATCGCCGGTGCGCGGCGGCGCCGGTCGCGCCGTGTGCGCAGCGGATGAGGGGCTGCTCCCGGTCCTGGAGCGGCGCGTGGTACACCCCGGTGAAGCCATGCATCTCCCCCGTGCATCGCATATCCAGATCATGGTGCCCGACCCGGCGGAGAGACAGAAATAGCTCTTGAGCCGCACTTATAGCCGGTACGCATCAATGGATCGGCAGATGGCATGAGTGGCACGGGAACAGGGGCGCCGGGCAGGCCGACGGGCCGGGCGGCGGGCGCCCGGCCGGTGGTCGGCGCGGTCTCGTCCTCCGGCGGCCGGGCGCCGGGATCTCAGGAGGAGGGCAGGCCGTCGCGTTGCTCGTCCCGGTCCCGCCGCTCGGACGGCAGCAGTCCCGCCACGGAGGAAGCGCGCCGGTAGCAGGCGAGCGCGGCCCGTACCTCGCCGTCGGCCTCGTACAGATCCGCCAGCTCCAGGTGGACGCTCGCCGCCTGGCGGTCCGCGCCGAGGGCGGCCAGCTCGGCCGCCGCGTCCTCGAACCGGTCGGCCGCGCCGCGGTCGCCCAACGCCCATCCGGACCGCCCCTGCACGAGCAGGGCATGGGCCCGGACGCGCCGCCAGGACGGGCCGACGCGCTCCTCGGCGGCCCAGGCGAGGTCGCGGGCGCCTGCCG